>CAZAIZ010000059.1:0-3408 GCA_964485275.1 uncultured Pedosphaera sp. | reverse complement strand
ACCAACCTTATTGACCTGAGCCCCCTGCAAACCGACGGGTCAAGCCGGGTATTCAACCTGAAGTCCGGCGATATGTTTGACCGTTGGAGCTCCCCTTCCATTGAGGGGAGACCTTTTGCCATTCACACAACCATCGTGGCCAGTGGAGATGGTGTAATCATTGCCCAGGGTGGCCGACAGGATGGGTTTGCACTCTACCTGCAGGGCGGCCAGTTAAATTTTGTTTCGAGAAACAACCACAGGTTAACCATCGCAAGGGATGAATTGCTTTTCCCTCTTAACCGGGAGGTAAAAATATCCGCTCAACTCACCAGAGATTCCAACCTTCTCCTTAATGTTGACGGACGTGAAGCAGCCAGAGAAGAGATTCCTGGAATGTTCTCCCGAAGACCTCCCGAAGGACTCAGTGTTGGATTTGACCAGCGCCCCTCGCTGGTCGGCGAATATCGCAACGACCACTATTTCCAGGGCTCCATCAAGGAGATGCAATTGCGAATCATGGGCATGGGTGTGGTCTATTCAGGGAATCTTAACGTCACAAAATCCGGGAATTACACCTTTAACCTTAAACCAAACGCACACCTAAGATTGGAGATCAATGGAACACCCGTAACCAGTGAAAAACAAATCCCTCTGGAGGCAGGCAGCAGCAGGCTAAAACTGGTCTACGCCCAGCTAAACTCCAACCAGGCCTCGGCTAATCAAAAAAATCTATCCCTGGAATGGTCTGGCCCAGGTTTTGAAAGACAACCCCTTGCTACGGTTGGAAACCGGCAAAACTCGACCTGGCACCCGGCAGACACAGCAATTCCTTCAGAGGGAATTTTGACCATCGACGGTTCGTTTCTGGCCCAGCGGGCAACAGACACCAACCGTACACATGTTTTCATTGGCAACACCCAACTGGAACGCAAAAATATAAGCACCCTTTTCTTGCGTCCACTTTCAATTTTTGAAACCCGCACTCTGACTGGCAAGCCCGCCGGCGCGCTACTTATGGATGGCACCTTTACCAAGGGGAAACTGCTCCGACTCGACAACAATAACATCACAATCAGCTCCATTCTCTTTGGTCTTAAAAAACTCAAGCGTGGACAGGATGCGGCGGCCGTGATGATCAACCCTGTTCAATCAGCTGAACAAAACTACTCAATTTTACTTAACGATGGTTCACATGTATTTGGGCAAAAATACAGGGTGCACAACGACCACCTCGAACTTCCCGACCACCCCCTGAAACAGGCACGCTTCCCCCTCAGCCAAGTCAGTGAAATTTTTCATGGACACAAACCCGGCCATGTCCAGCAAGCTGAAGAAAGGTGGGAGGCTCATTCCCAACTCGGGCAACAATTCCTTGGCGAACGCACCCGAAGAAACATGAAGATCATTATTCAATTCCGGGAAGCCCAATTCAAACTGGCCACAGCCGAAAAAATTTACGCCAAAGCCTTTCGAGCCCTGCCTGCTGCCGAAAAATCCGAGGCGGCAGCAAAGATCCTGCGCGATGCCCAGCTGCCCAAACTCGAAGCCACAAAAGCAATTGCCAAGAACAAGGCCGACTTGCACAAAAAGGCACTCAATGAACTTACCAAGGCAATTCAAGAGCAAGAGAACACCTGCACAAGGGATAGTCAGGCCTTTGTTTCCTACAACCGTGCAATTCACTCACGTCGTTTTGAAGCATTGAAAAATCTTGCCCACATCCAAATCGAATTAATGAAACTAGAACCAGAGGAACGCACTAAGGCCAAGAACAACATCAGGCAGGCCGCTGATCAACTCAAACGCGTTAATATGGATATTGAGCGTTTAGCCAAAGCCTATCGGTCTACTCAGGAACTGGCACAGGATGCGGACAAAAAGGAAATGTCGGCCCAACTGACTGAAGAAAAGACGTGGAAAGAACGATTGGAAACTGAGAGCCTTCTGAGGAATTTCATGGAAATTTTCAACGGGGTTGACCAGAATTACCAGGCCGCAAAATTCACCGCTGACCAGTTAAGACATGAAATTGCCCGATCAAAACGTGATTCAGAAATGGCTAAGGGAAGAATCGGCATTCTGGAACCCTCACTTCAGACAACCTTCCAGCCCTAGAGCACCAGGAGGCAATTGTGTGGTTTGTCATGTTGCATTTCCGCCACAAACTGATAACATTCTACCAGTTGTTTAAGGAAATCCTTATGAGATTACATTGGTCGATTATCTCCGGACTGTTACTTGTATCTTTCTGCCATGGTATTGGTGCACCGAACAAGAAAGCCCCCAACCTTCTTTTGCAACGGAGAGGCCAAATTAGCATCAACGACAGCCTGAAGCGGGTAAAGACTCAGTTGATTGGGATTATAGCCGAGTACAACCGAAATGGACTGGAAGGAGATGACCTCGATGCACTCAAGCGGTTTCAAGGTATGCTCAACAAACTAACCGAAGAGGAAATCACGAAGATATTAAAACAACTTGAAGACTCCAATCTGCTAAAGGGGGATAAAACCAAAGATAGTGCCCTCGCGGCCTTTGACACACAGAAAAATGTCATAACTGAACTCAATACCATTTATCTTGAATGGCAACAGGAACAAATTTTTCGCGAACTATCCGACCGCTTCATGAAACTGGCCGACGTACAGCGCATAAACATGCGTCAAGCCGTCAAGGTGGCCCAGGAACACAATCAGATAATTCCCTCCAACCCGTCTGAAGAATATAAGATCAATATTCGAATTCAGGAACTTGATCAAACCGGTATCATTGATGAATCAGGTGCACTCATCAATAAACTTGAGGCTTTGAACAAAAAGCTCAGTCGGTATATCGAACCCCGCCCCAGCCTGGCCTTGAAAATAATTAATACCGACCTTAAGCCGGCGTTGCAGGGGTCGGTCAAAGATATTCAAGAATACAACCTCACCAATGCAGCCCTTAAGGAACGCACAAGCTACATTGCCATGATCAATATCGCACGTATTCTGGCCCCTAAACGTGACGATGAAGAAATTATCCGGCAAGCCTTGAGAGACGTGGAGCAGGCCATCAAGGACCAACAGGAACTGCTTGATAACACCAACGCCCTCGATGAGACAGAAAACCCAAACACCGAGGAACTCAGTCAGGACCAGGCGGAGCTCGTTGACCAAACCGACTTCATAAGACAGGACATCACCGAACTCGTCCCCAATGCAGCACAGGAACTTGGCTTATCAACCGATAACCAACAGGAAGCCCGTGCTGCACTGAGTGAAAATACAGCCAGTCTGGCCGCCGCCGCCGAAGCAGCTGCCTCCGAACAAGAAGCCGCCCTTGAAAACTTTGCCGAGGCCCAAGAAGCACTGGAAGAAGCCCTCGAAGCCTTCGGTGAAGGTGAAGGTGAAGGTGAAGGTGAAGGTGAAGGTGAAGGTGAAGGTGAAG
>CAZAIZ010000058.1:0-7831 GCA_964485275.1 uncultured Pedosphaera sp. | reverse complement strand
CAGGAGCAACCGGAGTTGAATTCAATGGCGGTGGCGGCGGCATTTGAAGGACCTGTTTCTGCCAGATTATTGAGTCAAATGGATATATTTAGTGCCAACCAGTACAGTTTGAGGCTTAGTGCTGAAAGCACAAACGAGGTTGGCATTATCCAATACAATGCTAAAGCGACTTCTGATTTGCTTCGAATGGAAGCCAAAAGCCGGTTCCAGCGTCAATCGGGTTCTCAGGAACCCTTTAGACAGGCTTCAAATGTATATCCTTTATGGCTTTATCTCACCACTTTTGAACGTGCGGTTGAAAATACACGCAAGTTTGTAGTGGCTGCTCCAAATCATGATTTGGAGGTGGATCTTGATTTGAAAGAAGCCATTCGTAGAGGGATGACAGATATTAAAGTTCCAACCACAAAGAAAAAATAAATTTATCATGAAGAAAATCGTTAACATCGTAATCTTCGGACTCCTGCTGCTTATCTTTGGTTCGTATATGTTTACCTATCAGGTGCGGCAGGACGAAATCGCCTTCGTAAATCATCTCGGCAAGAATAGTGAGCCGATTATCGAGCCGGGACTCAGGCTTAAGTGGCCATGGCCGATCCAACGTGTTTACAAGTTCGACAAACGGATTCATGTGAAAACCACCCGTTACGATCAGGTCACGACTCGAAATGGAAAGAGCGTGATGATGCAGTTTTACTTTGGCTGGAAGATATCGGACCCCGGTGCTTTTATGTCCAATACCAAGGGTTCGGATTCGGCTGCGCGAATGAAAGACGCGGAGAAGCAGTTGCTCGAGATAGTGGACACTGAGAAGAATAACCAGGTAAGTGCGGTGGCCTCCAGTTTTGGTAGTTTTATTCGGGGTGATGGAGCAAAGGATGAATCGAGTGTGGACTTTGATAAGTTGGAGGAAGCCATTCTTAATGAGGCAAACGGCAAGGCCGAGGCTAATTTGGGCGTCAAAATTAAGTTTGTGGGAATCCGTAAGGTGGGAGTTCCACAGGGCAGTTTGGATGTGGTTTTGGAAGCAATGGTAACCCAGTGGACCAGTAGATCTGAGACCGAGATCCAGATCGGAAAACAGGAAGCAGACCGTATTCGAGCAAAAGCAGAAAGCGATAAGGAAAAAGCTGTGCAGATAGCCCATGCCGAAGCGAAAACAACTTTGGCGGCAGCTCAGGCGGATGCTCTATCACAGTTCAAGTTGATGGAACAAGATCCCAAGCTGGCGGCGTTCCTGATGCAACTCGAGGCACTGGAGAAATCGGTAAAAAAACAGACCACACTCATATTGGATGACAGCATGGGCCCCTTCGGGTTGTTAAGAGGTTTGGATTCGCCGCTTAAGGAAGATCAGTCCAAGGAATAAGTTGCTGGAAACCAGATTGAAATAAACAATGGCTAAAGATTCGTCTAAATTAAAGGATGTACCCGAGGTGGATTTGGGTAATGAGGCTGGTTCACGTGCCATGGAAGGGGCGTTGCAGAGCAGCTTTACGATACTCAAGCTCGTGATAGCGGTTCTGGTGGTATACTTGGTTTTTTCTAATACCTTTTCAGTTGACGAGGATAGTGAGGGGGCGATTGTGCTGCGGTTTGGGCAATCGAGGACCACTGATTCGGAGGAGGTGTACAAGCCGGGTATACGCTTTGCCTGGCCTTATCCGATTGATGAAAAAGTGGAGATCGCGCGGGAGAGACCCGTTAGATCTGTTGCCACTTGGCACGCGTTGATGGCCCGTGTTGCTGTAGGTGATTCCAGTGAAAAACGAAGGGTAGATGCTTTGCATGATGGGTATGCCATCACAAAGGATGACAAGATTATTTACGTTAAAGCTGAGATGACCTATCGGGTTTCCGATCCCAGTAGTTTTGCCTTTGACTTCGCCAATGCCACAACAATTCTGCAGTTGATTCTGGACAATGGACTTACCTATTCAGTTTCCCGGGCAAATTTGCAAGCGATTCTTGAGAACCCAACAAAGTTTGCGGGAGAGGTCCAGATGCGTGCAACCAAGCTTGTGCGGAGTTATGACCTTGGGGTGGAAGTAGTCCGGGTTAACGTTCGTGGGGAGGATGTAAAAATTCCCCACTATACACAGGATGCATACGACAAGATCAATGGGGTGCGGGCGAAAATAGAAAACGAATTAAAAAAGGCCAATAGTGAGTACGAGGCAGTTCAACTTGCCATTGGGACCGATAGTCAAGAGACAGGAACATCACTGGGCGCACTTTCCGGGGAGGTGGCAACAATCCGAAATCAAGCCAACAATCAGGCACAGTCATTGGAAGCTTCAGTGAAATCCCTGGCCAGTCGGTTCAAGGATATTATTGAAAAATATCCCGACCCGGCATCCAGAAGGCGTTATATGGAGCAGATGTATTACGAAACAATGGAGCGGATTGCTGATAATGAAGACATTAAGGTTATTCTGGTTTCCAAGACGGGAAAATCCAGCCCTACAAGGTTGCGACTATTGATTAACCAGCCCCCCCCAGAGGTCGAGGAGGAAGAAGAGACTGAGAAGTAACGGGTAAAATGGAAAATACGTTGAACCAATCTGAGCCTACGAAGGAGGACTACGCGGCAGCTACAACCGTGAAATTTATTTTTGTGGGCATCGTGTTCATCGTGAACGGGTTTTTGGCCGACTGGATTCTGGGTGAGGAATCGCGTGTGGGTGATTTTAGTGCGATGATTGGGGCGATTATCCTTGGGATTCGGATATTCAGGACCACGGTCAAGGATTTGCAACAGGGCCTGCTTACCACGAACGAACTTGTGGCCATTGCTGTACTCGCTACCTTTGCTCACGGGGACTATCACGCGGCAGGCTTGGTGGCGTTTTTCATGCTGCTGGCAGAAATGATTGAATCCCGCACAGCTTCTGGGGCACAGGAGGCGATCCGACGGTTGCTGGAACGGGCCCCCACCAAGGCCAATCGGATTACTCAAGAGGGGACTGAAGAGGAGGTTTCAGCCAACGATTTGGCAGTTGGCGATCGCCTTCGTGTAAGGCCCGGTGACAACGTTCCGGCTGATGGGGACATTCTTACAGGCCGCGGTTCCATTAATCAGGCGAACATTACCGGGGAATCGTTGCCGGTGGACAAGAGCCCAGGTGATCCAGTGTTCCAGGGGACCATTAATATTGACGGTGTATTGGAAGTTAAGGTCACGAAAGTAGGCGCTGAAACCGAGTTTGGGCGGGTGCGTGAACTTATTTTACAGGCAGCTCAATCCAAAACCCGTTTTGAAAAGATCGTAGATCAATACATGGGTTTTTACACCCCACTAGTTCTCGTTATCGGAGCCTTGGTCTGGGCATTTACCCAGGACCTGAACCGCGTTATTTCCGTGTTTATTGTTTCCAGTCCAGTTGCCTTTATTCTGGCTACCCCGACGGCCATGGTGGCGGCGGTTGCGACCGCTTCCCGTTTGGGAATTATGATCAAGCAGGTCAGTGATATCGAGTTGGCTGCTCGAATTAATGCCTTCATATTTGATAAGACCGGTACAATTACAACCGGCACACTCAAAGTCAGCCGATTGGCCCCCGTGGAGGGAGTCAAGCCTGCCGAACTCTTGTTGCTGACTGCCTCTGCTGAACAGTACAGCAATCATCCCACAGCCAAGGCCATCATGACGTTGGCGACCGAAGCGGGGGTGGATCTGGTTGAACCGAAGGATTTCGGGGAAACTGCGGGTAAAGGGGTTAAGGCGCAAGTGGACGGTCAGACTGTCCTGGTGGGTCGCCAGATTTGGCTGGAGGAGAATGAGGTGAAAGGGGATATTGCCGGTTCTGTAGATTTGGATGAAACACAGGGATACAGTTTGATTCACATAGCACGTAACGGAGAATTTATTGGTTGGGTCGGGATGACTGATGAAATTCGTCCTGAGGCAAGTGAATCACTGAGTGAATTGACTTTGGAAGGGGTAAGAAGGCTCGCAATCGTGTCAGGAGACCGTGCCCCGGTTGCTGAACGTGTTGCTGCGGAGGTGGGATGTGACAATGTACAAGCCGATTGTTTTCCTGCCGAGAAGGTAAAATATGTCGAGAATTTGCGTGCAAAAGGGTACAAGGTCGCATTTGTGGGAGACGGAGTAAATGATGCACCGGCTCTCAAAGCAGGCGATATTGGTATCGCCATGGGAGCAGCCGGAAGTGATGTTGCGATACAAAGTGCTACGATAGCCTTGATGAATAACGATTTGCGCCGTCTTCCTTTCCTGATGCATCTTTCCCGAATGACCCGGTCTGTTATCAATCAGAATTTTGTGTTCGGGGTATTATTTGTAATTGTTGGGCTCGTTTTGGCAGCTTTGAATATTATCACTCCTGTTCTGGCTGCAATGTTGAATGTATTGGGTTCACTCTTTGTGGTGTTTAACAGTGCACGGCTGGTGCGTGAGGGCGAAGAATTTGATGCTTTTGATGTCGCTGAAACTGATTCAAGTCAAAAGGCTGAAGATTCAGTCGATAAATCAGGCGAGATGACTCCGGCAGCCGCATAAGATAATCAGTCCAATATGAAAATCCCTGAAGCAACCGAAGGTATGACCAACAGCGACGATGTCGTTGTTGTACGTTCTTTGGAGAAAGTGTTTTGTGACTTCTGGGGGCGCCCCAAGGCCAAGGCGATTAATGAAGTCAGTTTTGAGGTGCGCAAGGGCGAGGTTTTCGGGTTGCTGGGCCCGAATGGCTCGGGCAAATCTACAACCATCAAGGTGCTGTTGGGGTTATTAAATCCCACGCGTGGAGTGGTTCGTATTTTCGGCCGTTCGCCTCGGGATGTGAAAACAAAGGAGCGGATTGGATATCTGCCTGAGGAATCCTACCTCTATCGGTACCTGAACTCTGAGGAGACCTTGGATTTTTTTGGCGGTTTGTTTGCGCTGGATTCAAAGGAAAAAGAGCGCCGCTCTGAACAGCTATTGGATATGGTCGGGCTAAAGGGTGTGCAGATGCGTACGGTGGGTGAGTTTTCCAAAGGAATGCAGCGCCGTATCGGGTTGGCTCAAGCCCTTATTAACGATCCAGATTTGGTGATATTAGATGAGCCAACTGCAGGAATGGATCCGGTGGGGTGCCGCGAAATCAAGGATCTTATCCTCAACTTAAAGGCACGTGGTAAGACGGTCATTCTGTCCAGTCATCTTTTGGCGGATGTGGAAGATGTATGTGACCGTGCAGTGATTTATTACGGAGGAAAAGTGCAACAATACGGAACGCTCGATGAACTTTTAACCGAACGTGACACGGTTCAGTTTACGATGCCTGCATTAAGTGAAGAGGCTCAAAAGGAAGTCCTCGAGGTGATGGAAAGGCATGCTGATAAGGAAAACATTCGGGTGGATAACCCCTCGCAAAATTTAGAAAGCCTGTTCTTGAACGTTGTTGAACAGGCCCGCGCTTCAGATGACACCTCAGGAGCAACTTCAGGAAGTGAAGTAGCCGAATTTTTAAGGGCTGATCAACCTGTGCCAACGCAGGCAGAGACGATGCTCAATCGCTTGGCTGACAAGGAAGCCGGCAAGCCCAAAACCAAGATGGATGAGGAATTGGTGGCTGCTCCGGAGCCTAAAGTTGATGAGGCCAAACTCGATTCACTCTCCGAATCCAAGCCGGAGCCTGTTTCGCCGGAAGAAACTTCTGGAGAAAAGAAGGCCGCTGAAAAGAAAAGCCTTGATGAGGTGGATGACAAGTTATCCGGCCTCCTAGGGGGGGATTAGCCATGGGGGCCAAGCCGCTATTTGCTGTCGTCTTTTTGACGTGGAAGGCTTCGGTTCGCTATCGGTTCTTTTGGGTAATGCTGGTGCTTTTGGCGCTGGCTGTAGGCGTATTGCCCCTGATAGTGAAGGATGACGGATCTGCGGCAGGAATGACACAGATTCTAATTACTTACACCCTGACAATGATCACCGCCATTATGGGAGCGGCTACGTTGTGGATTTCGGCCGGTTCTCTGGCAAATGAAATTGAGAATCATCAATTGCAGATGGTTGTCACCAAGCCCATCCCGCGTTGGCAAATTTGGATGGGCAAGTGGATTGGGGTAATGACCATGAATTTTGTTTTGCTGCTCTTCGCGGGCGGAATTGTGTTTGGCATGATAGAGTACCGGGCAAACAAATTAACCTGGGATGAACTGGAAAGAATGGAGAATCGGCCGGACCTTGATATTGCCTTGGAGTCTGCTCGTTCGGGATGGGCCATCTTTGAACAGAATCCGGAAAAACCCAAGGAACCTAAAAGTACTTCTGAGCACCAACCATTACTAGGAGAACTGATTGGGGAACTGGGGGAGGGGTTCAGGCAGTCGATTATAAAATTTATGGAAACTCATGGGGGGAAAGAACCCTTGTTGCGTTCAGTTAGTGAAATGAGGGAAGACCTGGCTGGGATAGAGGAGAAAAAATTGAGGAATGAACTGCTGGTGGCTCGTGCGTCCATTCCCATGACAGCTGAAATCGATCGAGGGAAGATGAATCTGTCTAATACCAATGCCCCTCCGGCTTTCAGGGAGGACCCCTTGGAAACGTGGATTGAACAAGAGTTAGATAAGTGGTGGCCAAAACGTGAAGCGCAGTTGCTAACGGTAAAACAAGAATTGGAAAGAAAAGGAGGAGTAGCACCAGAGAATATCTCACAAGAGCTAGATAGTTTTGAGAGACGGGAGGGGCTCAATGAGCTCAGGGGAGAAATCAGAGGATATTCACAAATATTAAATCCAGAAGAAGGATTGGTTTTTAGGTTTAAAAAGCCAAGAGGGTGGAACCCTGATGAGGGCGAGAGGTTTGTCATGCGTTTTTATTTTGAGGATACTCAGGTAGCCTATAAGCACGACCGGTTATACCCTTTTTTCTTCCAATTTGGGCCGGGGAATCAGCGTTTATTTCGAAGTATCATGGATTTTGATGCCCGTAAGATCCACGAGGTACCAGTGATGGCATCGTCTCCTTCAAGTGAGGAGGGCAAGCGGGTGAATACGTTCGGCACAAATGACGTTATGTCGATAGCGATGTACAATGCGGGACAGGCAAAGTTAAAGGTGCCCTATCTCGATTCACGGGGACGGATGGGGGGAGAAGGTATTGAGATGGTGTATCGTGAGACAGGGTTTTCAATAAATTATTTCCGGGGGTTGTGCATAGTTTTTGCATGGCTTGGAGCCTTGGCTGCACTGGGTTTATTCGCGGGGAGTTTCATGTCCTTTGAGATGTCAGCTTTTGCCTGTCTTGGAATTCTTGTCGTGGTTGCCGGTCTGGGATTGGTGCAGGATGTGGTTGATGAAGGAACTATCATGCAGACTTATAGTGAAGGACAGCGTGATAAGTCCTATGTGGATTCCTTTGCCGTACCGGCCTTTAAAGTGATGGTTGCTCTGGTTAAGCCGATAAAGGACTATTCGCCGATTGAAAAACTGACTGAAGGCCGGAGCATTACCTGGATGGAATTAGTGCGTGCTTATGCATATATTTGGGGTCTTTCGGGCCTTATCTTGGGGTTCTTGGGGAGTTATATTCTTTCCAGCCGCCAATTGGCGCTTACAAGTGCAGATGGAGGAGGGGATTCGTTTATCGGCACCGAGACTTTGGTGGTACTGATAGCTGTTTTTATTGGGATGCTTCTTTGGGGGCTAGTTGGGGCCTTGATAGTTGGCATTATTGGTGCGATCTTAATCTTGCGTTATAGGTTTACAGTAGAGCAGGGATGAACAGAGAAAATCGCAGTACAACAATGGATACGCCGCCCAAGGTGGCGTTGGTTGGCGTGGTACTGGTTTCCTTGGCGGGGCTTTTCCTGGTTCAAGGGGGACTGAA
>CAZAIZ010000057.1:0-7835 GCA_964485275.1 uncultured Pedosphaera sp. | reverse complement strand
TGATGACACGGGTTTCGGCAACCGGCAGGGAGGGGTTATCGGTGAATCCGGCGGCCAATGATATCAGCCCAGGCCGTTCCAAAGCCTCCCGCATGAGCCATGAGATAGGCGGTTCGGTGGTGCGTTTTGCCAGTTGTGAAAGTGCTCTCACTGGCAAGGGAGCATGGGATAAACCCGACTGGTGTGCGAGGGAATTTCAAGACATCCTCGACGAGAGGACTTGAGCGGCGTAATTTCTTCGTGTGGTTATAGCGCCATTGAAAATAGCCGACCGACAATTTGCCTCGCGCCTGATTTTAGGTACGGGGAAATTTGCCTCACCTGAGCTGATGCGTGATACGCTGGAGGCCAGCGGTGCGGAGATGGTTACAGTTGCCCTGCGCCGTGCCGATCTTAGTGGTCAAAATGATCCCTTCGCCAATATTCTGGATTTCATTGATTCGGACCGATTCCTACTACTGCCCAATACGAGTGGAGCGATGAATGCGAAGGAAGCGGTGCGTCTGGCACGCTTGGCAGCAGCGGCGGGTTTGCCAAAGTGGGTGAAGCTGGAGATTCATCCTGATCCCCGCTATCTGCTACCGGATCCGGTGGAGACGCTTACTGCAGCGGAGCAGTTGGTGAAGGAAGGTTTCACGGTTTTACCCTATATCAACGCTGATCCGGTGATCGCCAAGCGCCTTCAGGAAGTGGGTTGTGCCACGGTGATGCCTTTGGGGGCACCCATTGGAACCAATCGAGGAATTGAAACGCGAGATCAGATTCGGATTATTCTGGATCAGGCTACGGTGCCTGTAGTGGTGGATGCGGGTATTGGTGCACCCAGTCACGCGGCTGAAGCGATGGAGTTGGGGGCTGATGCAGTGCTCGTAAACACGGCCATTGCCGTGAATGATGACCCTTGCCGCATGGCCTGTGCTTTTGCCAAGTCCGTTGAGGCCGGGCGGATGGCTTATGAAATAGGAATGGGAGAAGCGAGCGATAGCGCTCGGGCAACCAGTCCGTTAACTGCTTTTTTGGATGAGTAAGAATACGCTTTCGATTCCCCGTGTGAAGCGCCTGCTGAGTGCTGCAGCCAAGAGCCGTGTACTGGTGGTGGGTGATGTAATCTTGGACCAATTCTTGTGGGGTAAGGTGAAACGAATTTCACCGGAGGCTCCGGTGCCGGTAGTGGAGTTTGAACGGGAAAGTTTCATGCCAGGCGGAGCCGCCAACGTGGCGCGTAACCTGACTGCACTTGGTGCAGGAGTGGAACTCTTTGGACTGGTAGGCAAGGATGATGGAGCCAGGCAGCTGAGGGCACTCCTCAAGGAGGAAAAAGTGGATGGCGGTGGTCTTAAGGTGGTTAACGACCGATTAACCACACTTAAAACGCGGGTCGTGGCTCACCATCAGCAGGTGGTGCGGATTGACCGTGAAACGAATCAGAGCGGCGATCTACGGCTTACGAGGCGGTTATTGAAGGCCGTGGAAAAGGACATTGGTGGGACTGATGCCATCATTGTTGCTGATTACAACAAGGGGGTTGTAACCCAGGAGCTTCTTGAAGGTTTGCGTGGGTTGTGCCGCCCTCGAGGTATTTGGTTGAGCCTGGATCCCAAGCCAGCACACCAGCTTGATGTTATGGGGTTATCTTTGATTACCCCCAACCGCAACGAATTATTTGAATTGGCGGGGATGATCGATGAGTTTCGCCACGAGAATCCGTTGCGTGACAAGCAGCTATTGGCCGCGGTGAAGTCTGTCCAGAAACAATATCAACCTGCCCTTCTGCTAGTCACTTTAAGTGAACAAGGTATGCTTCTGGCCCAGCGTGGAGCACGCCCGGTGGTGATCCCCACCATGGCGCAGGAAGTATACGATGTGTCCGGAGCGGGCGATACGGTGATTGCCAGTTTTACTATTGCTATCGCAGCGGGAGCTTCACCACTGGAGGCAGCACTCTTTGCCAATCATGCAGCGGGAGTCGTGGTTGGCAAATTGGGGACAGCAACGGTTTCTCCCAAGGAGTTGTCGGCAAGTTTCAAATGAGCCGTGCTGTTTTCCTTGATCGCGATGGAACGCTGAATGTAGAGCGACATTATCTGCACGATCCGGAGGCTCTGGACATTATCCCTGGCGTGGGTCCGGCATTGAGACGACTGATGGATGCGGGATTTGATCTCTTCATCGTTACCAACCAATCGGGCATTGGTCGGGGATATTACACAGAAAAAGACATGCACGCGGTTAATAAAAAACTGGCTGCAGAGCTGGAGGCTGATGGTGTGAAATTTGTGAAGGTGTATTATGCTCCCGAAGCTCCCGATCAGGATGGTCCCGGGCGTAAGCCAAGCCCGAAATTTCTGCATGATGCTGCTTCACAATTCGATATCAACTTGGAGGAGAGCTTCATGGTGGGAGACAAGATAGCTGACTTGGGATGTGGCTGGAATGCCGGGGTTAAAAAGAGTATTCTGGTTCGGACCGGATATGGAGCAGAGCTTGAGAAATCGGAACCAGAGGCTGTGTCAAAGGCGGTAATCGTTGATGATGTCGCTGGAGCAGCAGATTGGATTTTGACCAACCCATGAAAATTATCGGCATCATTCCGGCCCGGTACGCTTCCACGCGCTTTCCTGGGAAGCCCCTGCATATTATTGCCGGCAAGCCATTGATTCAGCATGTGGTGGAGCGCTGTCATGGTGCTTCGACTTTAAGCGAGGTTATTGTGGCCACCGATGATGAGCGTATTGCTGAGGTAGCACGCAAATTTTGCAGGGTGGAAATGACTAGTGCAGACCATCTCAACGGGACCGATCGTATTGCTGAAGTCGCCTCCCGGCTGGATTGTGACGGGGTGGTCAACGTACAGGGCGACGAACCTTTAATAGCTCCAGAGGTCATTAATGCAGTGGCTGAAGCCCTTTTGCAAAGCGAGATGACGACTGCCGCTTCGCTTGTGAACAACATTTCGGACTATTCGGATCCCAACGTGGTGAAAGTCGTTGTCAGTACGGAGGGTCGCGCCTTATATTTTTCACGCCGTACGGTTCCTTATGTGCGTGATTTTGCCGAGGAGAGTCCCAAAAAACAATTGGAGGCCTTTCCGTTTTTGAAGCATCTGGGTATTTACGGATACAAGTGTAAAACACTGCAGCGGTTGGTTGAATATGCGCCCTCCCCGTTGGAGCAGGCCGAAAAGCTGGAGCAGTTGCGCGCGTTAGAAAACGGTATTGAGATCACCGTGTGCCAAGTGGAATATGAGGCCATTGGGGTTGATGTGCCCGAGGATGTGCAGCGTGTGGAGGCGTTGCTCAAATAGATGAAGTATATTTTTTTGACAGGCGGTGTGGTCAGTTCCCTTGGCAAAGGGCTTACAGCCGCCTCTCTGGGCACCCTGCTTGAGGCGCGCGGCCTGAAGGTTGCCCTTCAGAAATTTGATCCATACCTCAACGTCGATCCGGGAACCATGAGCCCCTTCCAGCATGGTGAGGTATATGTTTTGGATGATGGGGCTGAAACGGATTTGGACCTCGGCCATTACGAAAGATTTACCCACTCTGAGCTCACCCAGTTTAATAATCTCACCAGCGGACGCGTTTATTTGACCGTGTTGGAGAAAGAGCGCCGGGGCGATTATCTAGGCAAGACTGTGCAGGTTATCCCGCATGTGACCGACGAGATTAAAAAGCGGGTCACTGAGCTGGGTGAACAAAGTGGAGCTGACGTGGTAATTACTGAGATTGGGGGGACTACTGGAGATATTGAAGGCCTCCCTTTTCTTGAAGCCATTCGTGAATTTGCCCTTGAGTGTGGTCGGGACAACGCGATTTTTGTGCATGTGACCTACGTCCCTTATATTAAGGCCGCCGGTGAACTAAAAACCAAGCCGACCCAGCAGTCGGTTGCCAAGCTCCGCGAAATTGGTATTGCCCCTGACATCCTGATTTGCCGAACCGAGAAGCCCATTGATGAGGAGATGCGTAAAAAGATTTCGCTCTTCTGCAATGTGCCTCTAGAGGGGGTGATTGAGGAAATTGACGTGGATCATTCCATCTATGAAGTGCCTCTGATGCTGCAACGAGAGAAGATGGATGAGCTCGTTTGCCAGGAACTTGGCCTGAATGCTCCGCCGGCAGATATGAGCACTTGGGAGGATGTCATCAAGCGGATTATTGAGCCGAAATACAAGGTGCGTATTGGTGTGATCGGTAAATACATAGATTTGCAGGATGCCTACAAAAGTGTCTATGAAGCAGTTACCCACGCTGGGGGGGCCAATGATTGTGCCGTTGAGGTGGTGCGTGTGGATTCAGAGGATATTGAACGAGATGGAGCGGCTACACATTTGGGAGAGCTTGCCGGAGTGTTGGTGCCTGGTGGGTTTGGTGAGCGCGGGATTGAAGGAAAAATCCTAGCTGCCCAATATGCCCGGGAAAATGATGTGCCCTACCTCGGCCTCTGTCTGGGGATGCAGATTGCTTGTATCGAATTTGCGCGGCATGCCCTAGGGTTGGAGGGAGCCCATTCCGCTGAGTTTGCTCCCAAGACCCCCCACCCCATCATTGCTCTTCTTGATGAACAACAGAATGTAACTGAAATGGGTGGAACCATGCGCCTTGGGGCGCAAGCCTGTGCTCTTAAGTCGGGAAGCAAGGCCGCCGAACTCTATGGCACGCAAGAGATCAGTGAACGGCACCGGCACCGTTATGAATTCAACAATGTCTACCGGGAAAAGTTTGAGGCCAAAGATTTTGTATTTAGTGGCACCTCCCCGGACGGAAATCTTGTGGAGCTAATTGAACTCAAGGGGCATCCGTACTACATGGCTACTCAGGCACACCCCGAATTCAAGAGCAAACCCGTGCATGCCCATCCCCTCTTCGCCGGCTTCATTAAAGCTGCGCACGAACGTACCATCGGCAAGTAGCTGTGACTTATCAGCAAGCCATTGATTGGCTGTATGAGCTCCGTTTATTGGGTTCCAGGCTAGGGCTGGAGAACCCCCGCCAGCTAGCTAAGCTTGCCGGAAACCCTCAAGATAGGCTCAAGATCATCCATGTTGCGGGGACTAATGGTAAGGGCTCGGTTTGCGCTATGTTAGAATGCATTTACCGGGTCCAAGGATATAAGACAGGGCTCTTTACTTCGCCGCATCTGGTCAGTTTTCGGGAACGGATTCAAGTGAACCGTGAATGGGTTTCTAAGGAGGATATCATTCAGCAAGTTGGAGTAATGCAAATGCGATTGCAGCAGTTTCCTGAGGATCAAACGCCCACATTTTTTGAAGTCATAACGGTGATGGCCCTCGAGTATTTCGCGCAGTGTGACTGTGACATTGTGTTATTGGAAACCGGTTTGGGAGGCCGATTGGATGCGACCAACATTGTGAACCCCATTGGCTCGGTGATTACACCAATTTCTCTAGACCATCAGCAGTACCTGGGTGAAACAATAGAAGAAATTGCCGGAGAGAAAGCCGGGATTATCAAACTTGGCATTCCTGTATATTGCGCGAATCAGCAAGCTTCGGTAACCGAAGTAATTGAGCAAGTGGCTAAAGATCATTATGCGCCCTGTGAGTTGGTTGCTGATGGGGAAACTAATACTGCACTATCAGGACGACATCAGCGCGAAAATGCGACACTGGCCAAAATGGTTGCAGAAGAGGCAGGGGTAACCGTTTCGTCTGTATCGATCCTTCAAGGGCTTCAAGAGGTCCAATGGCGGGGCAGACTTGAGTGTGTGGAGCACGGTCACCAAAAATTTATCATTGATGCGGCCCATAATCCTGCCGGAGCCCAGGCTCTGGCAGGTTATTTAAAGGAGGAATTTCCAGACCAACGCCCTTCTCTGCTTATCGGCGTATTGGCGGACAAAAGCTGGAAGAATACCGTAGAGTTACTTTCGCCTCTGGTGAGTTCCATCATATGTGTTCCTGTCGGGAGTGGGAGAGGTTTGGTGCCCGGTGAATTGGCCACTTTTGCGCACCTCCACTGTGAATCGGTTCAAAGCTGTGATTCATTGACGGAAGGATTGGAAAAGTTGACCGAGGAGTCGTTGGTAGTGGTTGCCGGCTCAGTATACCTGATTGGAGAAGTCATGGAGCAGCTTGGTTTGGTGGAGTCAGCCCAAGAACAGGCATTGAATGATTGGAAGATATAGAACCTGATAGCAGATATCAGGGAAGAGTCTAAAAAAGAGACAATAAGACACACTTTTCATAGGGACATATAGTCTCTTTTTGGTTCGTTTAAAATTATTTATTCCATTATTTCCCTAAAAAACGCGCCTTTGTTGGTTTAATGGTCATGGCATGGATTCTGATATTAACAGGATAAACTGAGGCGCCTATGGCGGGACGTTTCGGTCAAGATTTAACACCGCCTGAAAGGAATAAAAATGAACACATTGAGTATCTGGAATCCTATTCATGATATGGATGAGTTGTTTCACAATCGACTAGCCTCGGTGCTGGGTGGTGAAGGGTTGGAGTCGACGACCTGGTCGCCGGTTGTGGACATTGAGGAAACCAAAAATGGCTATGTCATTCGGGCTGAATTGCCCGGCTTAGATAAGGATCAGGTTAAAGTCGTCGTGGAGGATGGTATATTGACCTTGTCTGGCGAACGCAATCTTGAGCGCACGGTAGAGGGTAAAACTTTTCATCGTGTGGAAAGATCACACGGCACATTCAGCCGGAGTTTTACGCTGCCAGAGGCAGTAAACTCCGAAAGTGTGGAAGCAAAATTCAAGGATGGGTTGCTCGAGATTCACGTAGAGAAGCTTGAGGAGTTACTTCCTAAAGCGATTGAAGTGCGTGTGGAATAATCACACCAACCGGGGGGCATGAGCTCCCCGGTATTTGATTTTAACCCTGAGGGGAAAGGCACGGTAATGATGGATAAACTAACACAAAAATCACAGGAAGCTTTGCAAGGTGCTCAAGCACTTGCGAGGGATTATTCGCATCAAGAAATTGATGGACCGCATTTGGCGCTGGCGCTATCCCGTCAGTCCGAATCCATTGTGCCGACTTTATTACAGCGTGCGGGTGTCAATCTACCAGCTTTCCAGGCCGACTTGAATGAGGAGCTTAAACGCCGAGCGAAGGTGGATGGAGTGAATTCGAGTGACGTGTTTTTAAGCCGTGATCTAAAACAGGCTTTTGACAAGGCTCAAGATGAGGCCAAAAAGCTGGGAGACGAGTTTCTTAGTGCCGAACATATGTTGCTTGGGTTGGTGAATTCAGGTCGATCCATGAAAAATATATTCTCCGCGCACAACATTAAGCGAGAGGTGCTTTTGGAGAAAATAGGCGAGGTACGCGGTAATCAAAGAGTTACTGACGAGCATCCTGAGGCCAAATTTGAAGCCTTGGAAAAATACGGTAAGGACCTTACCGAGTTGGCGAGGGCGGGAAAAATTGATCCGGTAATCGGGCGCAATGATGAGGTTCGGCGTGTCATGCAGGTGCTGACACGGCGCACAAAGAATAATCCCGTTTTGATAGGTGATCCAGGTGTGGGGAAGACGGCCATTGCTGAAGGTTTGGCTCGCCGGATTGTTTCTGGAGATGTGCCTGATTCATTGAAAAACAAGAAGTTAATAGCCATGGATTTAGGCGCGATGATTGCAGGCGCAAAATTTAGGGGAGAATTCGAGGATCGTCTGAAGGCATTTTTGAAAGAGGTTGCTGCGGCTGAAGGGCAGATCGTTCTCTTTATTGATGAGCTACACACGATTATTGGTGCCGGCAACGCAGAAGGTTCTGCAGATGCGGCAAATATGCTGAAGCCTCAACTTGCACGCGGTGAATTGCATTGTATTGGGGCCACCACGCTTGATGAATA
>CAZAIZ010000056.1:0-7924 GCA_964485275.1 uncultured Pedosphaera sp. | reverse complement strand
GCAAGGTGATTGAAGAATTCCCCGTGGCTGAACAGGTCAATGAAGCCTATTACTATATTGGACTGGGCCATTTTAAACAGGGTCATTATGGACGGGCGATATCGGCTTTGGAGAAAGTGGGAACCGCAGTGGGACAGAAAGACCAGAACGCAGAGAAACTCGAGGCGGGTAAACGTTTCTTCGTGAAAATCGAGGATGCTGATTTGGCGATACTGGAAAAAAATGAAACAGTTCCAATCAAGGTGCGAACCTCCCAGGGAGATGAGGAAACCGTTGAATGCCTTCCGGTTGGGCGAAACGTGCGGGTGGTTCTCGGTTCTATCCCGACAAGGCTCGGCAAAGCCAGAAAAGGCAATGGTGTTATTGAGGTAACCGGTACGGCAAAGGTTCAGGTTGATTACGTGGACTCCCACACTGCCGACCGGGCTTTCAATGTGGATCGTAAAAAAGCAGTGACCGTGGTGGGGAATGCCTTGGTGCAGGTGATGGACGGGGCGTTTTTAGAGGCACTCCAGGGGGTGGTGCTGGGCAAGGAGGCCAATATTCAGGTGAGTGATGCTGACCGTGACCTGAGCGACAAGGCCGATAGCTTGAAAGTCAAGGTGCAGGTTCTTCGGCAAAAAACCCCTATGGAAATTGAAGAAGAAAAGGCTAAACTAATTGCTGAGGGAGCAGTTGTGTCAGTAACTCCCGTGGAGAAGTCAACTGCACCGCCGATTCCGGGTGTTGATCCGGTTGAAGAACAAGTGCAGGTGGACCCCTTTAAGGTTGTGGATACGGTGGAAATGACACTGAAAGAGGCCGAAAAAAAACCTGCAGAAAAGGTTATTTCCAAACCGGTTGATCCTGTGCCAACTGAACCGGGGGAAACACCTCTTAATCCACCTGCTAAACCGGCTCCGGCTGCTGGCCCCGGTGAAGATTTGCTTCAGGAAATCAATCAGGAGCAGATAGATGGGACAATTCATACGGGTTTGTTCCGGGGTGTGATTCCAGTTGAGGCCGAATCTGAGGTGGTAAGTGGTGATACCAAACTTCAGGCGCAACCCGGTGATTTAATCCGGGTGAGCTATCAGGATGTCCTTAATATTTCCGCCGGACCGCGGGATCTGTTTGCAGCAGCCAAATGTGTTGAAGGGAATCTTGGGGGAGTCCGCGTGACTCGCACCGAAATTGGTGACGCGGAATTGGCCCTCAAGACCAAACTCAAAACTGCCAGTGCTCTGACGCAAATTGGCACTCAGTATCGGGATTTTGGTCTGGATGATAAGGCTAAGCGTAAGTATCAGGAGGCTTTGGGGGTATGCGAAGAGATTGCCACTGAAGCGCGCAAAATTGGAGGAGGTCTGCTCGAGGAAACTTACGTTCAGTTATGGCGGATATATTTTGCCATGGACCGACTTAATCTGGCTGCTGCGATGAGCTTTAGGTTGCAGCGTGAATTTCCCGAAAGCATCTATTTGGACGAGGCCATTTTGCAACAGGCACGCGTTGCACAGAAGTCAGGTGATCACGCACGGGCGATTGCTCTTTATACCAACCTCACACGCTTGACCAAGAGTCAATTACGAGGGGAAGGACAGTACGGAATCGGGGAATGCTACGAGGGCATGGCCAAGGCCGCTCGGGGAAATGCTGAGCAGATGTATGAACGTGCCTTTCAGGCCTATAAGATGGTATTTGATCAGCATCCCGAAAGCGGAAGAGTGGGTGATGCGGTGGCAAAAATGGCCAGTTTCTATTACCAAAAGAAAGATTATGGCCGAGCCGTCGATGTGTTTGAGAAGGTTCTTTCCGATCACCCTGATGCAAATTTCCTGGACGTAATTCTCTTTAATTATGGCCGCTGCCTGTTTCGCCTTGATCGTCGTGCTGAGGCACGTAAGCGGTTTGATCAATTGATCGACGAATTCCCCGAGAGTCAACTTGCACCGGAAGCCAAGCGCATTTCCCAGGCGTTAGCCAAATCGGGGTTTTAACCTTTGATGATACACTAAATGATAAGAACAATAACCATTTTTCTAGTGCTCATGCCATTACTTTTAATGGCCGCGGACAAGAATGAGCTGAGTGCTATTGATAAAAAAGCCACCGCTCTTGAAACTTTGTTAAACAAGTCACTCGACACCTCTCCTGAAGGAGCGAGGGTCATGACTGAGCTCGTGAACTTATATTATAATGAGGGTCGCGTGTTTGGATTGGTGCGCGTAGCAGAACGTTTTGTAAAATCCCAGAGTCGACACGATCAGCATCGCCAGATCATGTTGAAATTGATTGATGGGTTGGAGGTTATGGGACGGCGAGATGAGCTTATCACCATAGGCCGGCAGTATCTTACCCGTTATCCGGATTCAACAGAGGCTCTGGATGTTGCTTTACGCGTTTCTGATGGCTTGGAGCGTAATCGTAAACGAGCTGAAGCCGCAGATGTATTGCGCCTTTTGTGGGAGCATAATCCCAGTGTCGGCAATCGTAAGGCCGCCGAAAGGGCGTCCGAATTGTACGGACAGGAAGGGAATGCACGTTTGAGAATCCATTCTGCTCAAATATGTGAGAGTATGATGGAAAAGCTTCCGGCTAGCCCCTACACGGTGCGAGCAGGACTTAGGGCAATTACTGAATACCGGGCTATTTCGCGTTGGGCGGAGTCTAATCAGGCTGCGCAAAGACTTATTAAAAAGCGTTTACCAATCAATAGGATTCAGCAGTTCGAATTGCATCATCTAATGACGCAAAGTTACGCGTCGCAAAGTCAATGGGCCAATGCTGTGGAGAGCATGCGTAAGGCGCGTAGCTTTAAGGACGATCCCGCGCTTTATGCAGCACAAATTTCATACATGCATAACGCAGGATTGAAGGCTCAACAAATCGAGAGCGAATCAAGAGGGATGACGGGAAAATTTCCCAACGTTCGACGAAGGTGGGAAGTCCTTTTGTATGTAGGCCATGCCTATGCGCGCGAAAACAATCCCACTTTAGCAGCCCGATCGATTCAGCCGGCTTTGGCTAACGCAGCCAGTTCTGGGAATATGGCCTACTACTATGTTCTTTGGATGGTGGATGAAGCCAATGCTAACTGGAGCAAAGCTGTGAGCGGTCTGTCTGAGGCCCAAAAGAATCTTGAAAATGCAAAGATTGATGAGAAGTCCAAGCGTGATGCCTTTAATAAGGCTCCCAATCCAGATGCAAAAAACGCTGCTCAAACTACTTTAATGACGGCTGTAAAGCTGGTCCAGCAGCGCCAGAGTGAGCTGCAGAAGGCTCAAGCCGACACCAAGACAAAAGAGACCGCCTTCAAAAAACAGGTAACTGATACCGAGCGCACTCTTACTGGAGCCATAGCATCTGCGATTAAATTCGGGAAATTTCCTGATGTGTTGGCTTTGCGGTATGCCCTGTCGCGAACGCTATATCGCGAAAGAGTAAAGGATGAAGCAAAGGCGCTTGTTCATGCGCGTGAGGCTTCCAAGGAAACTCATTTGTATAGTACCAGTCAGCAGACCCTTATCAATGACCTACTTACTGGTCAGCCTGATGGTGGGCAGTTCCGAAATGATGTTGCAATGTTGCTTAAAGAACGGCGCGATTATCTGACGGTAACTTATTATCGTGACTATGTCAGCAACTGGGTTTCTTCGATGAAGGGTAACAAGGATCACCGTGCCAAAGCCAAGTTTGTGAGTGATCAGTTGGCTGCCCAGAATAGAGAGTCATTGGTTCAGGCGTTGCTGAAATATCCCCGTCCACAGGATAATCCAGCTAAGGCCGTTCCGCTTCGTGCAGAAGCATTGAAGCAGTTTAATAGTTTAAGCCCCCTTAACCAGTTGCATCTGGCTGGCACGCAAAGGTATGCGCTGGTTACTTATGCCAAGAAAAAGGATCCGGGGACTGCGCGCGCTATAGCTCGGACGCTATGGCAAAAACATCCCCAGAATCATGACGCTGCTCACGGAATTTTGTCATTATATATGAGTGGCAGTGATGAGGATAAATCAGAGGCTAAGAAGATTGTGCAGCAAGCTTTGCGCATGCCACCTGCCAAAGGTCGGGTAAATTATTCTTTTCAACGAGATTTAATGCAGGTGACTGAACGCCTTCAGGATGGCAATCTTGCCAACCAGATTTATCAATGGGCTATCAAGGGGGATTTGAGCTCCATCTATGCAGATTATACCGGTGATGTATTGTGGAAGCTGAATCAAAAAGCCCAGGCTTTGGACTGGTGGAAACGAATTGCCCAGATGCCGACACAAGGGCGGCCAGAGGAGCGCACCTGTGCTGAACGTTTTTTGGTCAACGGAGGGAGCCCTCCTGCAGCGTGGCGTGAATATGTTGAGAATCGTTGGGCGGAATTAGCTCTTCGAGTCTCTGCCCACAAGGCCACTGATACCTTGCGTCTGCAAGGAGATGTCGCTGCTTTTTCCAGAGCTATCACTCAGCTCCAGCGGGCATCTGCTGATTTACCTTTCGTTAATGAGGACTGGAGGGGGTTTGCCGGGACTTGGAGGGATTTTACTCTGAACAACCAGACTTATACTGAAGGGGATAATCCAGCCTACAAGGATTTCAAAAAATTGGATGATTCGGGCAAGCTTTCTGTTTATCAAGCTATTCAGGATTTGCGGAGCCACGATAATTCACCTTGGGCGGCCTGTGACCGTTTATTGGGAGGTGGCGCTGACAAGGAATCGCCCATGTCTCGTTTGCAGCGCCTTTTTCGGGCAACCAAGTATACGCATAATGATCAGAGTCGATGGAACACCTTCCGTAGTTATGCCCAAAAGGCTTTTGAGCAGGGGAGGTACATGGAGAGTGCCACCCTTCTTACTGGGGTACTGGCACATGTTACCAGTGTTTCCAAGGAGAGCAAAAGTGAGGGGCGTAGTGCTGTCTTAAGGGCGCATTCCCGGATGGGTGCAGTGGGCTTGACAATCGACGAGGACAGCCCGATGGCGCCTCTGTTACAGGCGGCCTTGTATCTGCGTTTGGGAGATCAGGACAAGGCTTTGGAGTTGTATCAGGATAATGCGGAGCTCTTTAAAAAGCATCGCATTGACCTTCCTCCCGACCTGATTGAGTTCGTTTGCAATTATCTGATGACTGGCGGTGACGAGGAGCGCTTGGCTGCTGTTGAGGATATCTTGAGAGGTTGGCTCATAAAATTTACAGATCCGGAAAAGCCCGAGAGCAAACAGCAAAGTGAAGACGCAAAGGCGCGGTTACAGCTTCTTTTGGCCAAGAGTTATTTCAAGGGTCAACGGTTTGATGTGGCCCGGGTTGAATATTCGACGGTAACCAATCGCTACAATGGAACGCCTCATGCCATTGAGGCCAAGTTTGGCATTGGTGAGTCCTTCATGGCGCAAAAGATTTATGATCAGGCCGCACAGGCTTTTAAGGTGCTTGAGGAGAATCCTGATCAGCAAATTTCCATTCGAGCAGAGTTTTTGACAGGTCTGTTGGCGTTTCGTCAGGATCAACGTGATGAAGCACGCGAAAAGTTTCAGCATATTCTGGAACGTGTACCCGATGTGGAGTTGGCCAACCGCACTCTATTCAGTCTCTCGGAAATCTATGGCCTCGAACAACGGTATCTTCAGCAGTTAAACTTACTTCGTACTGTTGGGCGATTGGGTCAAAGCAGTAAGAGACTGCATATTCCCGGAAATGCTTTATCGATTGTGGTTCATGACCGGGATTTGGGAGTGAGTCGTGGCCAAAATAGTATTCCAGTAATAGTTACGACAAAGCCAGGTGGCGATAGAGAGAAGGTTCTTTTACGCAGTAGTTCTGGTGCAGGCAAGGGGCTCTTTAGAGGAGAGATAGATACGGGTCTGGGTTCTGTAGCTGCCGAAGATGGCGTTTTGCAGATCACCGGCAAGGATGTCATTTTGAGTGATTATCCGGATGATTTTAAACAACAATTCAGGACAGTTCCATTAAGTGATGTCGAGATACGTGTGGCTGCCGATGGAGAGTTTGACGTGGCCAGCAGTGAGATTGTCGATAAAGAAGAGGAAACCCTGACTAAACAGCTCGAAAGGGAACAAAAAGAGGAAGCTGAAGAAGACAGGCGGGTTTCTCAAGGGAGGCCTGCTAATGAGGTGAAACCGGGCAACCGAATTTTCATGCGCATTCGAGATAAGGATCGTGATTTTGGAGATCAAGAGGATCTCTTAACGGTAACATTGCGGGCAGATAGTGGTGATCAGGTGCAGGTGGAATTGAAGGAAACCGGACCACATACCGGAGAATTTCGCGCAGCGATTCCAACTGCTGAACTTCCAGCGGGAGCTTCAGCTTCCGATAGTGCCATTGACCATAATCCATTGATGGCAATAGATCATAGTCGTGAATCTTACTGGCAGAGTGAGCCAGATGGTCAAACACCAAAGGCTTTGACCGTGGACATGAAACAACTTCATGAGATTTCGAGAATAAGGATTAATACGCCCAATGCCGGCGATCATGCTCCAGTACGAGGGCGATTGTTAGGCAGTCACGATGGGGTTTTCTGGTTTACCTTGGCCACCCAGCCTCGAATTCAAGACGCGCAGGCTGTTTTGGAAAAACCCGGAGTGATGAAGCAAATGATCTACAAGGGGGACCATACCTCATACACGACTTGGGCACAGGTCGCCCAATTGGCGCGTACAACACAGGCGACTACAAATGAGGTTTTAGAGTTATCCTGGAACCCGGAAGAAGGGGATGAAAATGCTGCCAAACCGGTTGCCTCAATTTGGACCGGGAAACTGGTTCAACTTCGCGAAGGGGCGATGCGCATAGGAGTGAAGGGGGATTTGGTGGCGGTGGCCGTAGATGGAAAGGTTCAGTTAGCTCCGTCCAATGAAAATAAACAAGTGGATGTGTGGCTTGGTGCAGGGGTGCATGATCTAACAATTTTTGCCGCAGCAAAAAAGGGCTCAGGCGGTATTTCTGCTGCTCGTGCACGGGCTAATTCAAGTAGTGCGCAACCCCAGTTAAAACCTTTTAATAAGGCCGATTTCGACATCGAGGCAGCCGGAAAATTTTTTGGTAATGAGCCTGCGGACAATGACTCTAAAACTGCAAGAATGGGGTTGGATTTAGCTCGGGTAGAGCTGCAAAAAGAATCGGAGGAGTTTTCGGTTGGCGAAGTGAATAAGATTAAACGGGTTCATCACTGGCAAAAGCCTGGCGATTGGCTCAAATGGGCCTTTAAAGCTGAAAAGCCGGGAGCTTATGAAGTGTGGATCAATTCATCGCACAATGAAGGTGGCTCGCGATTCAATGTTGAATTTGGCGACCAGGTGATAGAAGCAACCGCTCAAAAGACAGGTGACTGGAATCGTTTTGCTTGGCAACGGGTGGGTTTGGTTCAGATCGACGCGGTCGGCTCACAAATTCTAACGATTAAGCCTGTTGAAATTCTAGGAGGAGGTCTTATGGGGTTGGCGGGCCTTGAGTTGCGGTCTGCTTCAGGAGCAGGAGTGATACAACGCGATCGGGAGTGGGAGTTCTTTTTTGAGCCTATTGAGTTACGTTATGCACGGTTTCAAGTGGATGAATATCTGGGAGATTCAGTTGCCGTCAACCATTTTGAAGCGGCAAACAACAATAGCATTTTCATTCCTACAGAGGTGGACGTCAGTACGCTTGCAGAAAACACGATTCTGGAAATTGCTGGAGGCGACGTGGTTCTTGCCAGCTACACTGATGAAACTTCCGTGGCGACCAAGGGGGGAAGCCGGTTGCTGACCCAAAATCTCCAGGCGACCTATAATGATGCCCGGGTGGTGGCCATAGGGTTTGAATTTGAGAGGAATGCAGGAGGTGGCGTCGCCCAGACACGCAAGGAATTGCTTAGGGTGGATGCTGGAGATCGGATTACCTTTGAAGTGGTTGATTATGATATGGACCAAACCGATCAACGGGATGTTGT
>CAZAIZ010000055.1:0-7958 GCA_964485275.1 uncultured Pedosphaera sp. | reverse complement strand
GACTCCGGCAGTGATGAGGCTCCGCCTCCAGACCCGCGTGCAGAGAAACTGTGGAGCGATGATCTTACCAAAGCGAAGGAACGTGCCAAAAAAGGCAACAAGCTCATTCTACTGGACTTCACCGGTTCAGACTGGTGCCCCCCTTGCATGGCTTTGCACGATTTTGTGCTTACCCAGCCTGAATTTCTGGATTTTGCGGAAAAAAACCTGGAACTGGTGGAGCTTGATTTTCCGAGGAATAAATCCATCGACAAAAAGTTGGCCGAAAGAAATGCCAAGCTGGCCGAAAAATACAATATCAATGGGTTCCCGACCATCATTGTGCTGGATACCGCGGGCAAGATCATCCACCGCGATGTAGGATACAGCGGAAAACACGCCAAGGCCTATACCTCAAATTTGCAAAAAACCCTTGGGCGATAAATGGAATATACTTGTCGATAACCCCCTCTTGAGCCAGCAAGAAGCTGACGTAAGATAATTGCCAATGCGCGGAGTGTTCCTTTTAGTGTTAGCCTTGGCTGCCGGCTGTTCAAAAAAAGAACCGATCACAGCCTCCTCTAAACCCTCTGGGTTACGCCTAACAAAAAGTAAACGAACTCCGGAGAGCCTTGCCCAGGAATTCCAGAAAACGCTTGCCAGCAATGATTCGGAAGCTCTTATGAAACTCTCTCTGCTGGGACAAGGTGTCAAAAACTGGAAAATCATCGCCAGTGCACAGAATGTCCGAACACTAAAACTGCGGGAATCCGAG
Source organism: uncultured Pedosphaera sp. (assembly GCA_964485275.1). Classification (GTDB taxonomy): domain Bacteria; phylum Verrucomicrobiota; class Verrucomicrobiia; order Limisphaerales; family UBA1100; genus UBA1100. The sequence goes on along the minus strand of CAZAIZ010000055.1, from coordinate 7,204 downwards.
CTGGCTGAGATAAGTAAAACCCCCGGGGATAAACGTAGCGAAAAAGATCAGGCACGCTTCTTTGCGCTGCATAGTGAGATCGAAAAAATCAAGAAGACCGGCTCTGATGAGTATTGGCAGTCACAAAAGGACAACCTGCCTGCATTACGCAGGCAGTTTACTGAAAAGAGCTACCTCAAGTTTATACTTACCATGAATGAAGCGGGCATCAATCCAGATCAGGTGAAACTAGGTAATATTGACACCTCCCGCATCACAAAAAACTACCTGGAAGCGGGACTGCATGGAGGCACTGTCCTTCTTCATTACAACACCAAGGGTGAGCCGCTGGAAACAGGCATTACCTACGACTGCGTTGAGTTTCCAGATGAAGGCTGGCTTATCGTTGGGCAACCACGGGTGGTTCGTCACACCGTTATCGGTCCTCAACCTAAGTCTGGCACTGAAGAACACGAGCCCTTTGCCGCTCCAGCTGGTGAATGAATTGACCCAAAACTGGTCACACGATTCCTGGCGTTCCAAGCCCATCCAGCAACAGCCCCGTTACCCCGATGAAAAGGCTCTGCAAGCTGCACTCCATTGTGTGCGGACATTGCCGCCGCTGGTAAATCAGGGTGAGGTTGAGACCCTGCGTGCTCACCTAGCGAAAGCCGCGCGGGGCGAAGCGTTTCTCCTTCATGGCGGAGACTGCGCTGAGCGTTTTGCTGACTGCAACAAGAACGCGATTGAGGCAAAATTAAAGATTCTTTTACAGATGAGTCTGGTCCTCACCTGGGGTGCCCGCATCCCGGTCATCCGTATAGGGCGTATGGCAGGCCAATACGCCAAGCCTCGCTCAAAAGATACCGAGATGGTGGACGGTGTCGAGCTCCCCAGTTATCGGGGAGACAACGTCAATACCATTGACCCGGAAGCTTCCGCCCGACTTGCCGACCCCCAACGCCTCATTCAGGCCTACTACCACTCGGCGGCTACCCTCAACTATGCACGGGCCCTGGTCGGCGGAGGCTTCGCGGACCTGCGCCATCCCCAGCACTGGGATTTGGGTTTTGTACGTAGTGCCGCCAATCGCGAGAAATACGAGGATATCGTGGCTCGCCTTCGCGATGCCATCGACTTTGTGGAGTCAACCGGCGTACGCGGAACCTCCACTTTCAAGACCGTGGAACTCTTCTGCTCTCATGAGGGATTATTGCTTGATTACGAAGAGGTCTTCACTGAACCAGTCGGAAAAACCTGGTATAATCTTGGAGCCCATTTCCTCTGGATTGGGGAACGCACAAGGCAACTGGATGGTGCGCATGTGGAATATTTTCGGGGGATCGAAAACCCCATCGGGGTGAAGGCCGGGCCCTCCATTGAGCCTGACGAATTGGTCAAGCTCATTACCGCCCTCGAACCGGCAAACCGACCCGGCCGCATCACGGTCATTACCCGTTTGGGAGCCGAAAAGGTGGCTGAACTATTGCCCCCTCTCATTAATGCGGTCAGCGAAGCAGATCGGGCTGTCACTTGGGTGTGCGACCCTATGCATGGCAATACCGTCAGCACCGATGCAGGGCTCAAAACGCGTGATTACGACTCAATACTAACAGAGCTCGAGATTGCCTTTGCCGCACATCAAGCTGCTGGCAGCCACTTGGGAGGCGTTCATTTTGAGCTCACCGGAGAGAATGTCACTGAATGCACCGGCGGACCACAGGAGCTGTCCGTAGCCGACCTCTCCAGGAGTTACGAGACTTATTGCGACCCGCGCCTGAACTACGCCCAGAGTCTGGAAATGGCCCTGCGTATCGCCCAGCGTTTACAATCCCAGCGGCACGCGGCATGATGGCTGGGTGAGACGTACTGCCCTCATTAGCCTCATTATTTTAACGGGAATAACCTCCCTCTGGCTGTTGCTGGCTTGGATGGGCAAAACCGAGAGCACATACCGCCAACCCCGCCCGGGCATGCGGTATGAAAAAAATGCAACCCTAACCGATCTGCCTCTCAAGCCCCTCATCTATAAGCCTCACCATTTTGCCGACGGGGAAGCCTGCTTCTATAAGGTGAGGGTGGTTAAAGGCATTCTCACTCTCCCGGCCGGCAAGGTCACCTTCCGGGCAAACAAGATTGATAAAAACGGAACCACCCTTTGGAAGTTTACGTTGAAAGGAGGAGCCATCGGGGGGCTGGTTAAGTATGATGCAACCTCAGTGGTCAACACTTCCTTCACCCACTCCCTCGAATATCACACCATTCAAACCGATTTTTCCTCCCGCAAGGTGGATCTGGTGTTCGATGAAAAAGCCCGGCAATGCAAACGCAACCTTGATGGCAAACCTGATGGCCAGGTCGAAACCGAAGCCAGCACGTTTGACCCCCTGAGTATCATCTTCAAATTCCGCGAACTGGACCTGGAAGCTGCTGGTGAATTTTCCAGTGCTGTTTGTGACGGCAAGGCCACGTTTCCCTCCAAGGTAACGGTGGTGGGTAAACAGGAAATTATGATTGGTGAAAAGACCTTTCAGGCAATCCTGGTGGAACCGGATCTGGGACAACTCCGCGGCGTATTTAAAAAGGATCCGGACGCCAAATTACAGATATGGTTGAGTGATGATGAACGGCGGGCACCGCTCCGGATTAAAACAAAAATCAAACACGGCACCTTCATCGCCGATCTGGAAAAGTATGAAGGACCAGGGTGAGGGCGCTATCTGCCCATCAGACCGCCTAAACCTCCGCCACCCATTTTGGCCATCATCTTCTGCATCTTGCCCATCTTCTTCATCATCTGTTGCATCTGGAAGAATTTGTTGAGCATGCCGTTAAGCTCAGCCACCTTGACCCCGGTCCCCGCAGCAACACGCCTTCTCCGACTGGCATTCAGGATATTGGGCTGACGACGCTCCTTGGGCGTCATGGCGCAGATCAGGGCCTCCATACGGCGCATCTCCGCCTGCCCTTTATCCAGATCCGCATCCTTTAGGGCTTCATCCCCGCCGGGCAACATCCCGACAATATTTTCCAGTGGCCCCAGCTTTTTCATGGCCCGCATTTGTTCCAGAAAATCCTCCAGGGTAAATTCCCCCTTGCGCATCTTTTCCTCCATGCGCTTGGCTTCGTCCTCCTCAATGGCCTCTGCGGCCTTCTCGACCAGACTCACCACATCGCCCATGCCCAGGATACGGCCCGCCATGCGTTCGGGATGGAACGCTTCAAACTCATCAAGCTTTTCACCCACACCCACAAACTTGATCGGACGACCCGTCACGCTCTTGAGCGAGAGAGCCGCTCCACCGCGGGCGTCACCATCAAGTTTGGTGAGAATCGAACCGGTGATGCCCAGCGCCTCATCAAAGTGGGTCGCCACGCTCACCGCTTCCTGACCGGTGGCAGCATCGAGTACGAGTAGAATTTCCTGAGGCTTAACCAACCCTTTAAGGTCAACCAGTTCCTGCACCAATTCCTCATCAATCTGCAGGCGCCCGGCGGTATCAAATATCAGCACATTGCAGGCCTTGGCACGCGCTTCCTCCATTGCCACCCGTGCAATCTTTCCTACATCTTTCTCTCCTTTCAGGGCGAGGACGGGTACCTCGGCCTGTTGGCCAAGGGTTTGGAGCTGATCCATAGCCGCAGGACGGTAGACATCGGCGGCCACCAGAAGGGGTTGGCGGCCCTGTTTCTTGATCAGCTTGGCCAGCTTGCCGCTGGAGGTGGTTTTGCCGGCTCCATGCAACCCCACCATCAAGATGCAGGTGGGATTGCCTCCGGTCTCCAGCTTCGCATTTGTGTCACCCAGAAGTGTGACCAGTTCATCGTGAATAATCTTCACGATCTGCTGGCCCGGCTGGACACTGGCCACCACTTCCTCCCCAAGGGATTTCTCCCTTACCTTCCCGAGAAACTCCTTGGCGACCTTGAAATTGACATCGGCCTCCAGCAGGGCCATACGCACCTCACGCAGGGCCTCAGAAATATTATCCTCAGAAATCTTTCCCAACCCGCGCAGATTTTTAAACGCGCTCTGTAATTTGCTGCTGAGGGAATCAAACATGAGGGGTCAAACTAGGCGCTTAGGTGGCGGTTGGCAAGAAGACGGATTTTCAATGTTGTCTCACTGAAGAAACTAGACTAGTTTTGCCCCCCCATTTTAGGTGGGTGGATACCGAAGCGGTCAAACGGGGCAGACTGTAAATCTGCTGGCTTAGCCTTCACAGGTTCGAATCCTGTTCTGCCCACCATTTTTCTTTTCCCCTTTAACTCCAGTCACAAAAAAGGCCCCGCATTTCTGCAGGGCTTTGTTTTATTATAACTCTTGGATTAGAGAGCCTACTCGGCCGTGCCACCCTCACCGGGGTCTTCGCCGCCTTCGCCACCCGTGTCACCTTCGGCTGGAGCTGGGCCCGGGTCTTCTACGATCGGCTCCGTATCCTCGCCTCCGCAGCCCGAAAGCATTGGGATCAGTGTGAGCAGCGATCCAATTACCAGAGTTTTTACTATTACGTGTCTCATAATTACGTTTGCGATCTAAACCTTAGTTGTCAATAAAGCAAGCCTTTATGCGCAAAAGGACACTTTACCCCCGGGAGAAAGTTCCAAAACCACAAAAAAAGGCCCCGCATTTCTGCGGGGCGTTGATTTTTAACTCAAATGTTTACCCAATCCTTATGGACGGAAGAAACGACTGATTAGATGACTGGGAGGGCAATTGCCTCCAGCGGTATCTGCAGTCTTAGTGAGCGCGGCCGTCCAATCAGCATCTGAGGCCTGCTTAACCGAACCATCAGAGGTCGCAAAATTGCCTTGATTTTGGTCCAAACCAGCCATGATAGATTCATTGCCCGTGCAATTATAATTGTTATAAGGTTCGAACTTGATGGCTTCATCCCCAGGCCCGAGGTATCTCGAAGCCCGTGCAGCTTTTGGTTTGCCGTAGGCACCTGAAGTGTTTGGCAGGTAAGGCTGAGGTCCAGAGTAGTCACCGGCCGTAGCAACGTGAGAGTGAGTCACGCGAGAGTACCAGCCATACATGTAACCGCGAGGATACAGGGTGGAGTGTCTGCGGAAGTCACCCATAACGTTGCGTGTGGTGATCAGGACTGACTCAGGTTTCAGGTCGTCTCCTCCCAAGTGGTGTCCGTAGCTGCCGGCGCCAGTGTTTATATATTGGGTGTTACCAGACCAAGTGGAGCGACCCCAACCGGGGGCAACGCCCTTGAGTTTGCCGTCCCTTTTCTCCAAGTCATTGTAGCGCTTGGTCTTGGGATCTGAAGGCGAGGCAACAGACTTTACATCCTGTAAGGATCCCCTGATGGCAGGATTGGTCAGGACGAAGCGAATGTCCGCCAAGTGATACTGGTAGGCATAACGGAAGCTGGCTTGTGTGCTCTTAGCTTCAGCATTTGCGCTGTGAGACTGTGTCTTCTTGGGCCGATTCAGTCCGCCTGCACCGTAGTCAGTGTCATAGGAGGCGATCATGGTATTGTCATCGGAAATGTGCCATGGGAATGAATCAAACTCACCAGCGAAGCCAGTGTAGGCCTTGGCGATCTGGCCAACGTTGTTGGAACATTTCATCCGGTTAGCTTTTTTCTTGGCCTTGGCCAAGGTGGGCAGAAGCATACTGGCAAGTATGCCAATGATAGCAATGACCACGAGAAGCTCAATTAAGGTAAATCCTCGTGCTTTTATATTTTTTTTCATTTTATTTGGTTGGTTTGTGAGTTTGCTGAGCAAACTCAGGGTTGCTGTTTTCATCTGTAGGGCTCGCTGACTGGGTCCGCCACTTCACAACAAGGCGACAGCCCAATAGTGGGCACACAATGAGGCACTTAGAGCATGGCCTATGCCATTTTATAATTAAATTTGAAAATAGAATTACCCATAAAATAATAGCTCTTAAAACAGGGGTTTTAAACATAAACCACGCAAAATATTGGAATACGGTCCTTTTAAGGCGATAGTCGCTCTGGGAAATGAAACAATTCCCGCGCAAATGGCACAATTTTCACGCGATTTGGAGGGCTTTCAGGTAGTGTTTTTTAGATAAATATTACCACGTTGGATAAGCCTCATGCATCAGTGAAAATTGCCTGAAAATACCAGTCTCAATACCTCAGCGCTACCACATATTTTACATTCACGAAGATGCAATCCATGAAACCCACGTCGCTATTCGTTTATGGTACCCTGAAATCTGGTTATCCCAATCATTTCTTGCTTTCATCAGGTCATTTTATCGGAAGGGCGACTACTACTGGAATGTACGGTTTTTATCTGGGCCCTGATCCACACGCACCGGAAGCACCCCCCATTCCCTATCTATTTGCCAAGCCCAAACCGGGCAATGGCCCGGTGCATGTGCATGGAGAGGTGTGGGAGGTCGATCACTCCACACTGGCACAACTCGACCAATTGGAGGGACACCCAAAGTGGTATCAGCGCAAAAAGATAACCGTCAGTCTCGGCTATGGCGATGCAGTCCTGGCTTTTGCTTATTTCCTCACAGAAGAGCCAAAGGATTCTCTTCGGCCAATTGAATCGGGCCGTTTCTAAATTTTTCTATCCCCTTACCCACGACACACAGTATGGTTCGTTCCGAAGGAGAAAATGACTGACTCAAGCCCCTCTGAAGAAAACCCCCAAGTGCCTGATCCCCTGGTTGAGGCTATGGAAGAACACAAGGGCAATCTTTACTGGGCGGTAAAATCAATTGCCCGGCGGGTCGAAACAAATGAAACAGGTGATATTACCCTGCTTTTTATCAAATATACGGTAAAAGTTGGCGATGATGGGTTCAGGCTAATCGGGCAACTCAAGAAACTCGAGAGTCTGGATGCCACGGACGCCTCAATCACCGATGCGGGTTCCGTTCATTTGGCCCAGCTTGACCACATGAGAGAGTTAATCCTGGATATTACGGCTCTGGGAGATGAAGGGTTGCCTGCCATCAGTCAGCTGCGTTACCTAAAACGCCTTTCCCTCTCTGCCACGCGGGTGAGGGATCCGGGATTAAAGGTCATTGCCAAATTACGCAACTTGGAGTCTTTGAACCTGTCAGCCACCAACATCACCCACGTTGGATTGCAATATCTCAAACCCCTCTCAAACCTGACTCACTTGGATTTGGGCGAGAATGGCATCCGAGATGATGGGATTACACACCTGAGTGCCTTCCAGAAAATGCAAAGCCTGACCCTAAACTACAACCGCCTGA
>CAZAIZ010000054.1:0-8014 GCA_964485275.1 uncultured Pedosphaera sp. | reverse complement strand
CACCGAAGCAGTCCTCCATCTTTAAGAGGAGGAACCAATGAAAAACTGCGGGTGTATTAAAGGCTCCGCGCGATAGCCTAAAAACCTCCTGCTCCTGAATCACTGTTTCAATTCGATGGAACTATTTTGATAAACTAACATTCAACTTGGACCGCTTTAAGGGGGCAGGTCAAATTCCTGGTGAAATATAATTTTTAAAATTTTAAAATAACAGTCGACAAAGACTTAATATCCCATGTTGCCCAGCTACCAATTCAACTCAAGTCAATGAATCGTCTGAGTATCTGATTAAAAACCATGTGACAACTGTATCCGATATCAACTGACAATCGAATACAGTTGGAATATCCAGTGTGATGTACAATCAGCAATAAATTACAATATTATAATATTTGTGAACTAGTGTAACAAATTTGCAATATTTTCTGATACCCCACACCCCCTGATGATGAACCCTCTCCCTACCTCTTCTTTCAAAGTTAAAGAATCCTCAAAGGAAAAATCTATGGAGTACTATCAGGCTTCATAGAGTTGATTGTGATGATTTACTTGTGATATTTAGATTAGAATTTATTAAGAGTTGTTAAAGAAGATGCCAAATCCTATTACAGGAAAGCCAATCTCAAGCAAACATGTATCAAAATTACTGGATCTAAGTTAACAAGAAGAAGGAAGATTTGATAAACGAGATATAGAAACCTTAAACACCTTTTCGAAGGTGACCCTGCAAACTCTTCCCAAAACGCAGAAGGAGAAACAATAAAAATGACCTACTATGAAAATTTCACCGATGCCCTCACGGACCCGTTACGGATTGCAGAAGAGAAACAAAAACTAGAAGAAGCAGGCGTCAAGTACATCCTTTCTTGCTGGATAGATTTACTTGGTGTGCCTAAGACTAAGCCTGTTCCGATAAGTGATTTTGAGATGCTATGCAGGGGCAAGGGGCCACAGTTTGCTGTTCATTCCATTTCCTTTGTTCCGGAATTGGGGCCTGCCGATTCCGATCAGATTCCTCTGCCGGATCTCGACAGCATTATGATCTGTCCTTGGGATAAAACCTGTGCGTGGGTTTTTGCTGATCTTTGGTGGGAGGGGCGTCCCTACAACCTATGCCCGCGTAGTGCTCTTAAGCGCACAGTGCAGAATGTGGCGGAACAGGGGTATGCCGTCTACGCTGGAGTCGAACCTGAATTCATTGTAATGAAATGGCAGGACGGCCAGCCCGTCAAAGCTTTCGACAATGACCCGAAGCCTGGGCATGGGTTACGACCCCGACGTCAAGCGTTTGGTTATGATGTCGAGTACTCGATTGACTCAATGGGCTTTCTAGGTGAATTGATCGACATCATCGAAGGTTTAGGATGGGACCTCCACGATGTTGTCGCGGAGGGGGCATATTCGCAGTTCGAGTTGGACTTTAACTATACTGATGTGCTGAGGATGGCTGATCGACTGGTATTCCTGAGGGTGCTACTCAAAGAGGTCGCCAAACGACACGGGATGTTTGTGACGTTTATGCCCAAGCCAACCATTGGAGACTGGCGTTCTGGTGCACACATGAACACTTCAATGCATTCACTTGATAATCCCGGTGTCAATCTTTTTGAAGGTGAGTCAGGAGGCTGGGCCGGACAAGTATACGGCGCAGTGGGAGGATTATTGCGCCACGGGGGTGCGCTGACAGCTATCGCTTGTTCTACGGTAAATTCATACAATGGCCTCGTCCCTAAAGTAGGAGGTTTCGAGGGTGGTACCGTTACTTGGGCACCCACGCATATGACATACGGCTACAACAATCGTTCGGCCATGTTACGCTTGCCGCAGAGCCGTTTCTGCATCGAAAATCGTGCTGCTGACATGTGCATGAACCCTTACCTCTCGTTGGGCATGACCTCCGCTGCAATGACCGAAGGAGTTGTCAATTGCTATGCCCCTGGAGAACCATTGAACCAGGATTTATATGAGATGAGTGAAGAAGCTCTCAAGAGCTCCGGTGCCCAACGATTGCCACGGAACTTGCTGGAAGCAATTGAAATTTTGCGCTCAGATGAACTTGCCCGCAAGGTTTTCGGTGACAGCATGATGGAATCCTACCTCCGATACAAAATGGACGAGTGGGAGCGCTACCACCAAGCAGTTACAGATTGGGAGGTGGAGGAGTACTTGCGACTCTATTGAGGTTAGACACTATGAAGGTTGATCAGTTCAGAAAGGGAGCTTACAACGGATATGAAACCCGTTTGTCGGTCCATCCGGATGAAGAAATGACGCAAGTGGGGCCTGGAACACCTGGTGGGGATTATCTGCGTTGTTTCTGGCATCCAGTATACCTCGCCAATAATCTGGGAGATCTACCAGTTGCGTTGAAGATTTTTGGCGAAGAACTCGTGTTGTTTCGTGACCACTCTAAAACGTTGGGACTGGTACATAAACACTGTCCACATCGGTTGGCCTCTCTGGAATATGGAAAGTGTGAGGAACATGGAATCCGGTGCTGTTACCATGGCTGGCACTTCGATACAGATGGTACCTTGCTCGATGCTCCCGGGCAAACGGAACACCTAAACAAACGCTTGAAAGACAGGATCAAGTTGGGAGCATACCCTGTGATTGAATTCAAGGGACTGATATTCAGCTACATGGGATCAATTAAGGAGATACCAGAATTCCCAATATTTGATTCGATGGAGTTCGAGAACATGGAAATGGTTCCCTACCAAGCACCCTTTTACTGCAATTGGCTTCAAGTACTGGATGCGATTCTCGATCCTTTGCATACCAGCTTCCTGCATTCCAACATCGGACGGGTCCAGTTTTCGGAAAACTTCGGAGAAGTTGGACAAATGGATTTTTTTGAGCGTGCCGTTTGGCTAATGGGAGTGAATACCCGAAGGGTAGGAGAAAACGTCTGGTTACGAGTGAACGAACTCGTGCTGCCCAACTTCACCCAAGCAGGAAGTGCCTTTGCTACTGATGGTACAGAACGCTACTTGTACGGACGTAGTTCCTTCACTCGTTGGGTGGTGCCTGAAGATGACGAAAACACACTAGTGTTGGCATGGGCAAACTTTGGAGATCGGGGTGATCCACAGGAGTGGAACACTCCCGAAGGGCCGGAACTCATTGAGCAGGGTGAGGTTTTTGACCGCACATACGAGGAACGTCAGCGCTCTCCGGGAGATGTCGAAGCCACCGAAAGTATGGGGCGGATCACGGTACATCAGAATGAAAACCTAGTGAGCAGCGACCAGGGTGTCACCCTGATGCGCAAACGCCTGCGTGAGCAGATCCGGGCAGCCCAAAAAGGGGAAATTCCGGATCGGGCCACCGTATCAAAGGTAGGACCAATTCCGACCTATGGAGGGGATACTGTGTTACGCATTCCCCGGATTGGCGATCAGGATGAGTCCCAGATCTTGAGTGAACTTGCCCATGAGTTCATGGATATACAGTATCAGGCGGATGATATGAATGAGGATGAAAGGATTCGGTTTGTCTGTGAAAAACTGACCGAACTGGAAGAACATGTTTCAGGGTGATTTAGTAATTCGTTCGAAAAATTCTGACAGCACTTGAAAAAACTATGTGATGATCAACAAAAAACTTCGTATTCACGTTAAGAATAATCACGCTTCACCGGACACCTTTCCCCCAACAATTGAAGGGGAGGAGGTATTCACCATCACAAAGGAATGTATTCAAGTGGCCTGCGAAGATCACCCTGTTGTTGCAGAGCAGGTCGAGGTGTTTATCGACTGGGATCTGGATCATTTTTTCCAATCCATGTCTACCGCAGATGTTTTAATCACTTGGGATTTACCTACTAAAAACCTCGCCAAGGTAGCTCCCCGACTCAAATTCATCCACATCATAGGCGCTGGAGTAGAACATCTTTGCCCGATGGACTGGATCCCTAAAAGGGTTCATGTGGTCAACAACCGAGGGGTTCATTCTATCAAGGGGGGCGAGTTCGGTTTGATGTCGGTGTTGATGCTGAACTGCCGAATTCCTCAGATTGTCAAGAACCAGTGTCGTGTTCACTGGGAATCCCTCTACACTAGTCCTGTCGTAGGTAAAACCGTGGTGGTGATTGGAGTGGGAAACATCGGCGGGGCTGCAGGAAAGAAGTGTGGGGCGTTGGGCATGGAGGTTATCGGTATCAGCCGACATGGAAAACCCGTGGAGGGATTCAGTCAAGTGTTAACTCAGGAATCACTGGAAGATGAACTGCCCAAGGCCGATTTCGTCTTGATGGCCACCCCACTTACTCCGGAAACTGTTCATCTGCTCGACCGTCGAAAACAAGCCTTCATCAAACCCGGAGCAGGAATCATTAACTTGGGGCGGGGTGGCACTATGGACTATGAGGCGTTGGTGGACAACCTTAACTGCGGTCACTTTTCGGGAGCTATCATTGATGTTTTTGACCAGGAACCCCTGCCTCCGGAATCACCATTGTGGGCCACTCCGAATTTACTCGTCACACCCCACATTTCTGCTGATGATGGCAACACCTACGTTAAAATGACGCTTGACCTCATTTTCCAGAATCTTGATCGGTATCTCAACGGAAAGGAATTGATCAACCTTGTCCGACCTGAATTGGGATACTGAAATGCCTAACGATATACAACGCTACCAACTTGGAGATGTAGAATTACTCTCAGGGAAAATCCTCCCCAACGCCGAATTGGCCTATTGCACCTATGGAGATTTGAATCTGGCTAAGGACAACGTGGTTTTGTTGCCGACCTTCTACACGGGTTCTCACCTACGCAACAAAGGATTTTTCGGAGCAGATCGCGCCATAGATCCCGCGCGACACTTCATCGTTTCGGTAAACATGTTTGGGAATGGTTGGTCTTCCTCCCCAAGCAATGCCGTTCTTGCCGTTAGGGGTCCGCACTTCCCAGAAATATCGGTTTACGACAACGTCAAATGCCAGCATCGTCTGCTGACCGAAGAACTCGGAATAGAACGAATTCGACTGGTGACGGGCTGGTCTATGGCGGGTTGCCAAGCCTACCAATGGGCTGCTCAGTATCCGGATATGGTGGACGCGATCCTGCCATTTTGTGCCTCGGCCCGCACATCGACCCACAACTTTGTGTTTCTGGAGGGTGTCAAGGCGGCACTCATTGCCGACCAAACTTGGGAAGGAGGCCACTACACCTCACCGCCGATTGCGGGATTGAAGGCTTTCGGGCGGGTTTATGCAGGCTGGGCCTTTTCCCAAACCTTTTACCGGGAAGGGTTATATCAGACTTTGGGGTTTGACAACGCAGAAGCCCTGCTCTGCAGTTGGGAAGAGGATCACCTGAACTGGGATGCGAACAATCTGCTCGTAAAGCTTTGGACCTGGCAAAGTGCGAACATCAGCGCTAATCCAGCCTACGGTGGTGACTTTCAGCGAGCACTCAAGAGTATCAAGGCAAAAGCTATTTTGATGCCATGCAGCACCGACCTTTATTTTCCTCCGGAAGACAATGAAATAGAGGCCAGACATATGCCGAATGCCGAGTTGCGCACATATCATTCCCCATGGGGACATTGCGTGGGCTCACCTGAAAACGATCCGGAATTCACTCGTTTTCTCGATCGCGCCCTTTCAGAACTTCTGTAATTGGCGCATTCATAACCCCATTTGGGGCATTCTTATAAACCAAGACATTCTAGGAGCAAACAATGTCGAAACCAATTGTTTTTGAGCAAGCATCCATCCTACACCGTAAGCAAAGACTAAATGATGGCGGAACATTCATCAAACCGTTTGTAAATACACGAAACAGTGAAAGCATGGCAGGTGGTGTCAATTTTTTAAAGAAAACCTCCATTCCGTGGGATTTGACTTGCGACGAGATCATCTATTGCCATGAGGGCAACTTCCGTTTGATGTGCGATGGAGAAGCCTACAACCTTGGACCCGGTGACATGATGTTCATACCGAAAGACAACCACATCGCTTACGAAACAGATGAGGAATGCACCATTTTCTACGCGGCTTACCCGGTCAACTGGAAGCAACTTGCCGGCCTGACCGAGGTTCCAGGAATCGATCCCGATGATATGTAAAACCAGCAAATCCCCCTGGCTATGTCTTTCTCTTCCAAAATGGGAGGATTTGTCAATGGTGCAGGGGAAAAGACGGTTATGTTAAATAGTAATTTAACTCCACTTCCAAAGAGTTGTTGAGGTTATTTTTTACTAAGTGGCTCGTTGAGTTCAATCACATAACCGTCCGGGTCTTTAATGAAGGCGAGGATTCGAGTTCCGCCCTTCATTGGCGAGGGTTCTTTTGTGAACTCTACGTCATGCTGTTTGAGGTATTCACTGGTTGCGTATACATCCGATACCTTGATTGCTAAGTGCCCCCAAGCGTTTCCCTTTATGTAATCCTTCTCCTGATTCCAGTTGTATGTGAGTTCAAGGTTGGTGCCTTCGTCCTCGTCTGTGTAGCCAATGAAGGTGTTGGTGAACTGGCCGACCGGGTACTCGTTTTGTCGGAGAATTTTCATGCCCAGAATCCTCGTGTAAAAATCGAGGCTTTTCTCCAGATCTTTCACACGCAGCATTGTATGGTCGAGTTTGAAATCTGGCTTAGAGTCTGAGATTTCTGTCATTGTGATTTAACTATGTTAGAGTTGATTTACTAAGGCTGGTCGAATGGAGTTCGCCACCAATTCCTGAAATTTCCGGACACTGGCTTCCCAATGAGGTGACAAGACTCCACCCTGTTCCGCTACAATTGAGTAACGTCCTTCTTGAAGGCGCTCACATATTTCGTGGTCTTCGCGATGCACACTGTCCCACAATGAACGGAGCCTCTCGACCTTATAAGTGCTTTGGTTCGAGTCCTTATGGATATAGATTACTCTTCGTTGCCGGGTGGTCTCAGCAGATAAGGGCTGATTGAGATGTACACCAATCTGGTCCGGATAGTAAAGCCCCAACACAAAGTTGGGAAACAGTGTCAGGTAACGTGAACTGGCAGAAAGGGTATCTTCCTTTGCCTGGACTTGTTTTTCGTGGGTCAGGTCCACCGCACTGCCTAGGCAATGCCCCTCAAGTATGAGGTAGTGGTCCGACAACGGCTGGTTGGTGGTGGTTTTGTGAACGAACTGTACATGATAAGGTTCGATGAAGTTCTCCATAAGGAGTTTCCAGTTGCTTTTAATCTCACCGAACTCAAGGCTTGCAACCAATGTGAACTCGTCAAAATTGAAGCTTTCCAGATGTTTTTTTAGGGGTTCGATATGTGATTCGAAAGAGGGGGCATTGCCACTGATATTGACAAAAAGCCACTCATGGAACAATCTACAGGGCACCTCATGTAACCCGTGATCATCCAGTTTAAACCCCTCAGGCAGTGTGTTTTTATCACCTCCGAAGTATGGTGCCACTTTGAGTCGCCCCTCTAAGTCATATGTCCAACGATGGTAAGGGCAGGTGATTGAGTTTTTGCAATTTCCAGATTTCTCGACCAACTTGAGGTTGCGATGTCGGCAGACATTGTGAAAAACCCGGATTTGCTGGTCGAAACTTCTAACCAGCAGCAGGGGGGTTCCAGCCACATTAATCGGCCGAATATCCCCTACGTTGATGAGGTCATTGGCAAAGCCCACGAAAGTCCAGGACCTCTCAAACAACTGGCTGGACTCCAGTGAGAAAATATCAGGGCTGGTGTAGGCCTCGGCAGGCAATCCATGCAGGACGACTCCGTCCTGGTCGAAGGAAGAAAGCAGTTTTGGACTCAAGTTAGTAATGACTATTTTTGCGTATGGTACTAGTGTAAATTGCTTGGAAATAAAAGGAATTTTTTAGAGAATTTTACTAAAAATTCAGGACAAAACAATCTTTTTTTCCTGGAAATGAAAGCTTTGATACTTCAGCAGTTTGAACTTTGACATGCCTGGTTCTCCCTCCAAAAAGTGGTCCACCTAATATTATGGGGAATTATTCCACAACCCCTTACCCAACCTACACTTTGCCCCAAAAAATAAAGAACCCTAAC
>CAZAIZ010000053.1:0-8166 GCA_964485275.1 uncultured Pedosphaera sp. | reverse complement strand
AAATGAAAAAAATCGACATCAAATCCCTTATCATTGGCGTATTATTAGCCACTGCCATCTTCCTGGGGGTGATTTTCGTCTCGCGCGTGATGGCAGCTGGCTCATGAAGGACTCAAATTCCACAAAAGAGAAAGAGGACTAACAAATGAAAAACTCCTTTCCCGGAACATGAAACAGATTCTCTTGATATGTGCGGTGGCGGGGCAGGATTCCTTCGAGCGATGAAAACGCTGATTACAATTTTTATTATGCTTGTTTCTGTTGGATGCGGAGAAGTGGGCTATCAGATATCCTCCCTCGGAAGCCCAATCGAAAAACCCGAAGAAAAAATAGTTGGCAGTTATGAGGCGATCCATGAAGGCCATTTCATTCACAAGCTTGTTTTTCTTGAAAATGGAAAAACTGAATCTTTTTTGAATACCCAAGGTAATGAGCATCCATGTAAATTGGGATCATGGAAAATTAAGGGGCACAGGCCCTACGAGATGAAACGAGTTTTTTGGATTCAAGAAAAAGAAACAGTAGTTTTCCAAACTCATCCAAACGGAGATTTAACAAAGATTGGTCTTATTAAGACCACCAACGAGCGAGGCGAACGCATAAGCGAATACAAACCCCTCCCATCAGAAGACCAAGATACTTACAAAAAAATCAAATAATCCAATTACTTAAAACAGGAGAACAAATATACCTTCCAAAACACAGACAACACACTCTCAAAAAAAATAGACCAAGACACCTATTTGACAAAGCGGTGGAAGCAAGGATAACTATACAGCTCCCCATCCGAAGCCTTAATGGCGGCAATAATTCCGAAAACCATATTCGCTACCATTAAACCCATTAATAAAAAGATTCCAATCCCGACACACGCCAACGCAAAACACGGGACACAACAAATGAGGACATTCAATTGAAAATTCAGTGCTTCTTTCGAGTGATCTCGAATTACTGGTGATTCGTCTTTTTTTATCAAATAAATAACCAGCGGAACCCAAAACCCGCCAAAGAAAACGGACATATGACATATTATTACCCAAATCCTAGCATCATCTTTCTCTGGCGGAATGGACTCAGTTGCCTGAGTGGGTGGTGGTGGCAGCTTGGAGGGATCCACCCGTTGAGAATGACAGCCAGAATAATAGAAAGCAAGTCAGAGCACCGCTTGGTATGATTACCAAAATAATATAATATTTTGCACCGGTCACAGTGATATACATGCCAGAACTGCAAAAACGTACAAATCACTTAAAAAATAATCCAATTACTTAAAACAGGAGAATAAATGAAAAACTCCTTTTCCCGAACATGAAACAGATTCTATTGATATGTGCGGCGGCGGCGTTGGTGGGGTGCGCAGATGCTACAGAAGAACCTGTAATGGACCTATCCATTAAAGAAGAAGTTGGCGGGACATACGAATTGAAGTCTTCAACTCGGCATTCAGGCAAGATGGTCCGGTTTGTCTTTGCTGATGATGGTACAGTTGAAGAATATGCAAATAACCAAAAGAACAGCGAGTATCATTTGGCAGGCTTACGGCCAGAAATTTCCATTACACACACAGCAAACCAATCCATATTGTTTTTCAGGAAAAATCCTGACGGCAGCTTAACGCACGTCGCAAACCGTGATAAAAACAAAACACGGATTGACCTCCCCAAAGACAAACAGGAGACTTACAAAAAGACCAAATTCCGACATAGATAAGGAAAAAGAATGTCTAAGATAAATGTTACCCGTACCAAAAAGAATGATAAGGGAAATCCATCAGAAGAAGAGGTCTTAGTCTCATCAAAATTGGAGGAAATCAGACGGGAGGTTTGGTGGGTATCAACCTTTTTGGTCAAGGTACCGTTGATACTCGGCGGATTGTATCTACTATGGCTGATAGTATCTTACTTTAGTAATCAAGCGGTTTTTAAATAGGAGGAAGTAAATAGATTAACAACAGAACAATTCATTGCGGGAAAAAGGAACGATTAATATAGCAAAAATCTGCAGCGTCTCACCCTTATCCGTGAAAAATATGGTGAAATGAAAGAACTCATTGGACTGATTACGATACTGGTTCTTTTTCCGCCCCTTAAGGTGCAATGCAAAGACAAGCCTCCCTCCCTAAAACTCAATATCGAACAGGTCACTTCAGGCAACAGGCACCATTTCTTTGGCTACATTGGCCAGTGCCAGACCATTCCTTGGAATGCCAGTGGCCGTTATATTCTCTGCCTAGAAATTGACCGTATAAACCGGATGCCCAAGCCCGATGAGGCTGCCACCGTCTGCGTGATCGACACCCAAAAACAAAACCAAATCATTCGTCTCGATAAAACCCACGGCTGGAACCCCCAACAGGGCACCATGTTTTACTGGCACCCCAAACATGCCGAGACCCAGTTTTTCTTTAATGACCGCGACCCCGCGAGCGGCAGGGTCTTTACTGCACTCTATCATCTAAAGAAAAAAAACGCCTGCGAGAATATCTTTTCCCGGAATCCCCAATTGGCAATGGCGGTGTGAGTTCTGATGGCACTTTTTTTATGGGGCTTAATTACGGACGACTTGCCCGCCTCAGGCTCGTAACCGGTTATCCCGAGGCCTTGGATTGGTCCAAGAATGAAATTGCCCCAGCTAATGACGGAGTATTCAAGGTGGACACCCAAACCGGCAAAAGGAAGCTTCTAACCTCCTACCGTGACCTTCACCAGTTACTCCTCAAACAAAAACCAAAACTGAAACATTCTGGCCTTTTCATTAACCACACCCTGATAAACCGGAAAGGCACCCGGCTCTACTTCTTTGCCCGCGCGGGCTGGAGCGGCAAGAAAGGGGATAAAATTAATATCCCCTGCTCCATTCACACTGATGGCAGTAATTTAACCCTGCTACTCAAGACATATTGGGGGACACCCCGAATGGGATCTGGGCAACGTGCTCATCGGCAGAAAGGACAAGGATCAGATTCTGTATGATGTAGATTCAAAAAAAATCGTTGGAAAATTGGGCTCACCCCAATTCTTCCCCAAGCCTGAAGGAGATATTTCCCTCTCCCCTAATGGCCAGATGTTTGTTAATGGCTACAAGAAGGCAGACAAAAACTTCTATACAGTTTACCGAAAAACCGACGGGGCTTTTGGTCGCAGCAAGGGCCTGGATAAGGGGTCCTACTCAGGCGATATCCGCATTGACCCCGCCCCGCGCTGGAACCGTACCAATGACGCAATTCTTGTCCCCGGTATTGCTGACAATAAAACCCGACAGATATTCTTAATTCGTATTGCCGAGGGCAAATAACCCCCTATCCTATTGCCTTGCCTTTTGGGCTGTCTCGCCGGAATCTTTGTGTGTGGAGGTGGTTTTACCCATTATTTTGTTTATTGCCGGATTTGCTGTGGGTGCTTTTGTGATTTGGCAAATAAAACAAAAGGAAATTGAAGAACGCCAGCGCATGGAGGCCGAGCTGGAACAGGCCTTTGGCAACCTCTCAAGACAGGCCCTTACCGACAATCAAAGCCAGTTTCTTGATTTGGCCCGCAACGAATTCAAGAAACTTGAGGACAGCTCCGGCCAGCAACTGAACCAAAAGAAGGAACTCATTGATACCAGCCTCAAAAATATTGCCTCCTCCATCAAGCAACTCAATGAAGGCACCTCACGACTCCAGGGCCAGATGGAACATTCCACAAAGCGCATAGAGAACCTGAGTAATACCACCGATCAATTGCGGCGCATTCTTTCCAGCAGCCAGGCACGCGGCCAGTGGGGCGAACGCATGGTGGAGGATATCCTGAATCTACTGGGAATGCTTGAGGGTAAAAATTATGAGAAACAGTCCTCTGAAGGCTCTGACCGCCCCGATTTCACCTTTCACCTTCCCAAGGGCAAGCGCCTGAACATGGATGTAAAATTCCCCATCACCCATTATGAACAATTTCTATCGGCTGAAGATGAAACATCCCGAATAGCCGAAAAAAAACAGTTCCTGAGTGATATCCGAGGCCACGTCAAGGCCGTCGCCGGACGTTCCTATATCGACCCAGCAGGAGGGACTGTTGATTACGTACTATTATTCATCCCCAATGAAAGCATCTACAGCTTCATCAACCAGGAAGATCACGAGCTCATGGATTTTGCGATGCAAAAACGGATCGTCCTTTGCTCGCCGCTCACCCTGTATGCCATCCTTTCACTCGTACGCCAGTCCGTCGCCAGTTTTGCCGTCGAGAAGCGAGCCGGGGACTTGCAGCAACTGGTACAACAGTTTGCCCTGCAATGGGGAAAATACAGTGATAAAGTCGATGCCCTAGGCAAGTCACTGGGCACCACCCAGAAACATTATGATGAACTCAGCACAACCCGTACCAAGGCTCTGGAGCGGCCCATGGACAAAATCTCCGGGTTAAAACTCGAGGAGCCCCCTGCTCTCACTGAGGGTTCAGACCATTAACCTTCTAATTGCCCGAATACTGGGATTTTGATAGCGTCTTAAAACCATGTCGCGCCACCTTCAGACATTGTTTGCCACGATAGTTTGCAGTTCCTTTTCTGCATTATCAGCTGAAAAACTCCAGCAGACAGTCGAGTTCAACCGGGATATCCGGCCTATTCTGGCCAATAATTGCTTTAACTGCCACGGACAGGATTCCAACCGGCGCAAGGGCAAGCTGCGACTCGACGTGGAGGAATCTGCGAAGGCCGAACGAAAAGGTGTAAGAGCCATTGTCCCCGGAGATCTGGAGGAAAGCGAATCCTGGGCACGCATCATCAGCAAGGATCCTGATGAAGTAATGCCTCCGACCGATTCGAACAAGATACTCACCCCGCAGGAGGTCGAGATCTTAAAGAAATGGATTGAACAGGGAGCCCAATACCAAAGTCACTGGGCCTTTATCTCGCCCCAAACCCCTGCCCTACCCAAAAACAAAACCAAATGGGGCCACAACCCAATTGACCAGTTTATCCTCGCACGCCTCGAGGCCGCCGGCCTTAAACCATCACCTGAGGCAGCAAAAGAGATTCTTATCCGGCGGGTGAGTTTTGATCTCACCGGACTCCCCCCAACACTTCAGGAACTGGACCAGTTTCTTAATGATAGGAGCCCTAAAGCTTACGAGAAGGTCGTGGATCGGCTTCTGGCCTCCAGTTCCTATGGGGAACGCATGGCACTGCACTGGATGGATGTAGCGCGTTACGGGGATAGCAGTGTGCACCACGCCGATGGCCCCCGCACCATGTGGCCCTGGCGCGACTGGGTAATAGAGGCCTATAACAACAATAAATCATTCAAGGATTTCACCGTTGAACAACTGGCCGGAGATCTTCTGCCAGAAGCAACCACGGCACAAAAGATCGCAACCGGGTTCAACCGCAATCACGGCACAACTGATGAAGGAGGATTAATTGTAGAAGAGTACCGGGTGGAATATGTGGTGGACCGCCTAAAGACAACCGGCAACTCCTGGCTGGGCCTTAGTGTTGAGTGCGGCCAGTGCCATGAACATAAATATGACCCCATTTCCCAGGAGGAATACTACCGTCTGTTCGCCTTCTTTAACAATAATGCCGACAGCGGGAAACAGACGCGTGGCGGCAATGCACCTCCTATGGTTAATGTGGTCAGCAAGGAAAACCTGCAGAAAAAGAAAGCCGCCGAGAGCAAGATGAAGGAGGCTGAAAAGAAAATCAGTGAATATAAGAGAACCGTTAATCCAGCTTTCACCAAATGGGCAGAGGAAGCGGCTAAAAAAATAGGTAAACAGCCCAAGGAACCGACAGGCCTTTATGCGCACCTGCCATTAGACGAATTCAGTAAACGCAAGTCCGTTGACCTTCTAAATGATAAGAATGAGGTTAAATGGGAGGGAGCAGGCCGTACGGTAGGCGGGAAATTTGGCAGCGCATTCCGGGTTGAAGGGAATGGCTTTGTTAATGTCAAAGGAATCAAACCGCCTGAATGGAATAAACCCTTTAGTTACGGTTGCTGGGTTAAACCCGATGCCGGCAAAAACGGTGCAATCTTCAGTAAAATGAATGAGGGTAATGCTTACCGGGGTTTTGACGTTTGGCTTCAGGGAGGTGCCCCTGGAACGCACCTGATCCACAAGTGGCAAGACAATGCTATCAAGGTCGTTGGCAAGGAGAAGGTTAAGGCCAAGCAGTGGTCACACATTTTCTTTACCTACGATGGCACCGGCAAGGCCGCCGGGACCAAGGTGTATCTAAACGGCAAGCTTCTCAGTCACAATGTGGAAGCCGACGGGTTAAGTGGAACGATCCAAACCCCAAACGATTTTCGAATTGGCCGCCGATCCGGTTCAGCACAGGCCAACGGCATCGAGATCGATGATGTAAGGCTCTATGACCGTGTGCTCAGCAACTCTGAAGTAGCCGCACTGGCCGGCAATGACCCCATCGCACCTTTACTGGCGATTACCCCGGAGAAAAGAACCGACAAGCAAAAACAAACCCTGCTCAATCACTATCTCAACAGCATCGATAAACCTTACCAGAAACTGTTAGCTGAAAAGCGTGCCGCAGAAAAGGAAGTGAGCGCAGCCAACAAGAACAAGGTTACCACCATGATCATGGGTGATCAGGGCAAAATGCGCCAAACCTACATACTGCAAAGAGGCAGCTACGAACACCCCAAGAAAGACCGCGTGATAAAACCCGGCGTTCCTGATTTCCTCCCGCCCCTGCCCAAGGACGCCCCAAAAAACCGCCTGGGCCTTGCCCAGTGGATCATGCGCCCGGACCATCCACTCACCGCAAGGGTGGCGGTCAATCGCTACTGGTCCCTGTTCTTTGGCAAGGGCATTGTCACGACAGTGTCCGATTTCGGCACCCAGGGCGACCTGCCGAGTCATCAGGGATTAATTGACTGGTTGGCCGTGGATTTCCAGCAACATGGATGGAACATCAAGCGAACCATAAAACAAATCGTCATGAGCGCAACCTATCGACAATCATCAAGGTTTAGCCAGGAATCCTACGCGAATGACCCGCAGAACAGACTGCTTTCCCGTGGCCCCCGCTTTCGTCTGCAGGGAGAATTTGTCCGCGATAATGCCCTCTTGGTAAGCGGACTGCTAGTCAACAAAGTGGGAGGCCCGGGCGTCAAACCCTACCAGCCCGCAGGCTTATGGAACGAGGTTAGCTTGTCAGGAAATGTGAGGTTCAAGCAGGACACAGGTGAAAACCTTTACCGCAAGAGCATGTACACCTACTGGAAGCGTTCTGCTCCTGCCCCTTCAATGACTATTTTTGATGCTCCGACCCGCGAGAAATGCACGGTACAACGCCCCCGTACCAACACTCCCCTGCAGGCATTGGTCACCATGAATGACCCGCAGTTTGTCGAGGCCGCCCGAAACCTTGCAGAAAAGATGATCAAGGAGGGAGGGAAAACCCCAAAAGAACGCGTTTTATTTGGCTACCGCCTGGTTACCGCGCGTGCACCCAAACCCATTGTCTCCCGAATACTTGAAAGCGCCTTTAACGAGGAATTTGATAATTACAACAAGAACAACGAAGCTGCGGCCAAACTCATCGCGACTGGTGAGTCCAAACGCGATGAATCGATAGACAAAGCCGAACACGCAGCCTGGACGATAGTCGCCAGCATGCTGCTAAATTTGGATGAAGTAATCTCTAGGCTCTAAAACACCATGAATCCCATTTACGAAAACGGTCTGCTGCAAACCAGACGCGAACTGATCTTTAACAGCGCCAAGTGTCTTGGAGGTGCTGCTCTGGGCTCCCTAATGGCCCCTAAAGCCATTTCTGCACTGAAAACCAATCCCAACGGCGGACTCCCCGGCGTGCCACATTTTGTACCAAAGGCCAAACGAATTATCATGCTCTTTAATTCAGGCGGTCCCAGCCATATCGATACCTTTGATTACAAGCCAATCATGCATGACTTTCATGGCGAGGAACTGCCGGAATCAGTGCGTAACGGCCAAAGACTTACCACCATGACCAGTGGCCAGAAGTCCTTCCCCTGTGTGGCCCCCATGTTTAAATTCAAAAAGATGGGCGCACACGGAACGTGGGTAAGTGAAGTCCTGCCAAACATCGGAGAAATTGTTGATGAAATCACAATTATTAAGTCGATGCATTCAGAGGCCATCAACCACGATCCAGCCATCACCTATATACTCACGG
>CAZAIZ010000052.1:1120-8247 GCA_964485275.1 uncultured Pedosphaera sp. | reverse complement strand
CTGGCGTGCTCCATTACCCCGTAGTCAAAGGATGTCTTGGTGATATTGGGGTAATCCCTGGAAAGTGTTTTTCTTAATTTAATCGGACTTTCAGCTGCCTGAAACCACTTTTGACACATGTCATAAAGCGGTTTTTGGTGCTTGAGCAGGCTTTCCGTGATTGTGGGGAAGGAAAAAACAAACATACCCGCATTCCAGCGGTAACTTCCATCGTTCAGGTATTTGACGGCACGATTGAGGTTTGGCTTTTCAACAAAACGATGGGCGACATGGAAGGGCGTTTTGTACGCCTTGCGATTTTTTGGTGCCGGTAAAACATCCCCCATTTTAATGTAGCCATATCCTGTTTCTGGCCCTGTTGGCGCAATTCCAATGGCAATAATGGCCTGACCCCAACTGGCCAGGTCATAGCTTTCTTCCAGTATCTTCTGGAATTTCTTTTCACTCTTTTGAGGAATCAGATGATCAGCGGGAAGAATCGCTATGGTGGCGGTTGTACTGCGGGCGCCAACTACCGCAGCGGCAAGTGCGACGGCCGGGCAGGTATCCCGACCACAAGGTTCGGCTATAATGTTATCCTTGGGGATTTTAGGCAGCTGCTTCCTGACCGCCTGAGCCTGGACCTGGCTGGTGATAACATAAATATTCTTCATTGGGAGAAGAGTCTTCATCCTTTCAACGGTATGCTGAAGAAATGATTTTTTATCGAAAAGAGCCAGCAGTTGCTTGGGCGATTTCTCACGGCTCAGCGGCCAAAATCGCTCACCTTTTCCACCGGCCAATATTACAGCAAACCTGTCCTTGTGTTGCGCGTTCTTCTTGATAGACATCTCATTATTCCTTTAATCCAGAGGCAAGCTCCTTAACAAAATTCCCCACCTTCCGAGGAAGTTCAGGGCTTTCTCCATGCTCGGCAATTTGATTCACTATTGCACTACCCACTACGACCGCGTCGCAATCAGAGGCAACCTGTGCCACCTGCTCCGGTGAGGACACTCCGAAACCAACAGCAATAGGTAAATCCGTATATTCACGGATTAACCCGATGCGCTGCCCCAGGCTGTTTGCAACGCTGTTTCTCATTCCTGTCACCCCTTCGCGTGAGATGTAATATATGAAACCGGTTCCACGACTGGTAATAGATTGAATTCGGTCTTCAGGAGTCGTCGGAGCAATCAGCCAAATGCTGGCTAAACCCGCACGTTTCATAAGGGCTTGGAATTCGTCAGCCTCCTCCGGGGGTAGGTCAAGGGCAAGAAGTCCGTCGACTCCTGCTTCGACTGCTGCATTAATGAACTGCTTTTGACCGTACTTATGGATCAGATTAAAGTAAATATACAGGACAATGGGTATTTCTGAACTTTTCCGGATCTCACTTACCGTTTCGAGGACTCCCCCAAGTGTGGTGCCGCTTTCCAAGCCTCGTTGTGCGGCAAGCTGATTCACCAGGCCATCAGCCAATGGGTCACTAAAAGGGACTCCTAGCTCGAGTATGTCCGCCCCTGAGTCTGCCAGCTTTAACGACAGGGCTTTGGTTGCCTCAAGGCTTGGGTCTCCGGCACCTATATATACGATAAAACCCTTTGATTCTTCTGCACGGAGACGTTTGAAACATTTATCAATCCGGTTCACTGCTGCAGAGGGTGTCAATTCATCCTGCCTGAGGCAAGCCGTAGTCCATCCAGTGTCAGGGAAGGCCTGAGGGCGTCAAATTCAGGGGCGCCCTTGCAAACCAATTCAGCATCCCCTCCGGTTGCCACGGTAAAGACTGATTTCGATTTCAATGATTGGTAAATTTTGCCCAAGAGGCCTTGTATCATGGCTTGATAGCCATAAATGGCGCCAATTTGCATCGCTTCTTCTGTTGATTTACCAATAACCCGGCGTGGTTTTCGAAGCTCTATTCTAGGGAGCAACTCCGTTTTTTCATTTAAAAAATTTGTCATCGCAGAAAGGCCCGGAGCAATGACGCCCCCCATGTAGGCGCCCTGTTTATTGATTATATCAAAAGTAACTGCGGTGCCGAAATCAACGACTATCACCGGCCCCCCAAATTCCTCTATAGCCCCAATTGCATTGGCAAGCCGATCAGCTCCTATGGTTTTTGGTTTTGGATAATCAATATCGAGACCGCAATTTCTGCTTGTGAGTTGGTTGAAACGCAATTTTTGCCCGGCGAACAATCGCTTGGCTTTTTGAGTCACCGAGGGAACAACGCTGCAGCAAAGAACCTTTTGAACAGGCGAATTATCAGTCAACACATGAATATGGCTTTCGGACCTGCCGGAACACCAGTCTTTGGTAGGGAATTTAATAGCACGGGAAATGCGACCAGGACTAGCCAGAGCCAAGGCCGTATGCGTGTTCCCGATATCTATAAGGAGATTCATCTGGTGACGGCAACATCTCCTCCAGTAACCCGCTCAATCCGCCCATGCTGAGTGCGCACAAGCAGCGCCCCTGTCTCATCAAGTGATTCAGCCCTTCCGGTTACACGGTTCCCGCCGGTCTGTATGTCAACAATCTTACCCAGTGTTCCGCAATAATTCGCCCATTGCTCTGCCACTTCGTTAAATCGACCGTGCATGATGCGCTGGTAGTCCCTGTCCATTTCCCGCAGTATTGCCTCGGCAAGAGTTGCTCGATTTACCGGCGAGCCCGAAATAATCTTTAATGAAGTGGCGATTTCGCGGAGTTGAGGCGGGAATTCACTGATATTTTGATTTACATCAATACCCACGCCAATGACTACATGTCTCACGCAGTCCAGTTCTGCCTGCATTTCCGTGAGTATCCCGGCGATTTTTCTCCCTTGAACAAGCAGATCGTTTGGCCACTTTATTTCCGGGGCAGTACCTGTGGTTCTTTTGATGGCACGAACCAGAGAAACTGCCGCGGCAATTGTAAGTTGCGTGCATTCATTGGCCGTCAATTTTGGCCGCAAAAGAACAGAAAACCAAAGGCCTTTGCCCCTAGGGGAGACCCACTTCCTTCCCATTCGACCACGACCATGCGTTTGGGACTCAGAAAAAACAACCAGCCCTTCAGCCTCATGATTGGACGCGTACTTGTCCACCACATCATTTGTCGAAGTTGTAGTTTCCACTACATAAATCCTCCTCCCGATTATCTGTTTTACCCGAACACGAGATTCCAGGTCTTCTGCTACAATTTTTTCGGGCGAACAGATTAGTTCATAGCCTCGATGAGGGCTAGCAATGATTTCAAACCCCAACTCCCTTAGGTTTTTAATGTGCGCCCAAATTGCCGCACGAGAAACGCTCATCAGACTACAGAGTTCAGTGCTCGAAACACCGTGGTTTGATTTCCGTAGAACGGTTAGGATTTGCGCGGCCGGACTCAATTTTTGATCTCCATAGATATATCTACTGCACGAGCTGAATGAGTAATTGCCCCCACCGATATGAAATTAACACCCGTGCTGGCGGTCTTCCGCACATCTTCAAGTTGAATTCCGCCACTCGCCTCAGTTTGTGATCGATTATCAATGACTAACACAGCTTCACGCAATTCACTCACACTCATATTATCCAGCAGAATTATATCTGCTCCCCCATCAGCCGCCTCCTTTGCCTGGGCAACTGTGTCGGCCTCAACCTCGACCTTGAGCCCAGGAGCGTTCGCTCGCGCCAAGCCAATCGCTCTGGCAATACGATTGGAGCCATCAATTGAGGCTAAATGATTATCTTTTATCATTATCATATCATCCAGTCCTAGCCGATGATTCCGAACTCCGCCACATCGAACCGCATGTTTCTCCAGCAGCCTCCATCCAGGGGTGGTTTTGCGAGTGTCAAGAATCGTGGAGTTGGACCCCTTTGCTTCATTGGCGTATAAGGACGCCATCGTGGAAATCCCTGAAAGGCGCTGAATATAATTCAAGGCGGTCCTTTCCCCGGCAAGCAGCGCCCTGGTTTTCGCTGTAATGGACAATATGTTTTCACCCTCGCCAACTTGATGGCCATCTTCGTGGAAATGTTGAATTTCACATTCCGCATCCAACTGAAAAAAAACCTCCTCAGCCAATGAGCAACCACACAAGACTATTCCTTCACGAGCAGTCATGAAAGCTTCGCTTCGCTGATTCGCATCTATTATGGCGTTAGTGGTTGCATCGCCTGAGCCGATGTCTTCGGCTATGGCGTTAGCCACATGCGATCGGATATATTTATCAGAAAGCTCTGGCACGCTGCATTTTTGTAATGTCGCTGAGACGATGGCAACGAGATTTCATTCATATAACAGAAAAGACGTGCTAATCATTCAAATATGGGCCATATTAAACCGATGGCGAACATCATCCTTAGGCCTGATTGGCAATTGCCTGAACGGGAGATTACGGCAATAGATGAATACCGTAACAGACGAAGATTTATTAAAGAACTGGGGCTGGGGGCCGGGTTAGGGAGTACGATTCTTGGCCCACAACTGGAAGCTGCGGCAACTCCCAAATTATTCCCTGCCAAAAGGAACAAGGACTTCAATCCGCGGGTAGTTCTCACCAATAAAAGATGGGTTACTGGATACAATAATTTTTACGAGTTTTCGACCAACAAGGAATATGTCCGGTTTCTGGTGGACAGATTTAAGACAGACCCATGGCAGGTGGAGGTGACGGGGCAATGCGGAAAACCGTTCAAATTTGATGCCCGCGAAATGATGGAAAAAATCGGACTTGAAGAGCGTGTGTACCGGTTCCGTTGCGTTGAAGCTTGGTCGATGATCGTGCCGTGGACAGGCTTTCAGCTAAGCAAATTGCTAAGGAAGGCGGAGCCCAAAAAGGAGGCCAAGTACGTCAAATTCTTTACCGCAATGAAGCCCAAGGAAATGCCCGGCTTTGCCCGGCTTCCTCAGTATCCATGGCCTTACACTGAGGGGTTGCGCTTGGATGAGGCGATGCATGATCTTGCCTTTATGGCGACCGGCATTTACGGCGAGCCGTTACCGAAGCAAAATGGGGCTCCCCTGCGCCTTGTTGTGCCCTGGAAATACGGATACAAAAGCATCAAAAGTATAGTCAAAATAGAATTCACAAACAAGCAGCCCAGCACGCTTTGGAATTCTCTCGCCCCCAAAGAATACCCTTTTGAATCCAATGTGGACCCCGCGGTTGATCACCCGCGATGGTCGCAGGCCAGCGAGCGAATGATTGGCCCCAACCCGGTGCGCGTAAAGACGATTAAATATAACGGCTATAGCCAGGTAGCAGGATTGTATAGATAGAATGCCCTTGCCGGTCATTTCTGTATCCCAAATGCGTTCGTGGGAGGAACGCACTTGGGATCATGGAACCGAGCCTGCGGCAGTAATGAGAAAAGCAGGTCATCGACTGGCTCAAGAAATTCTCTCAGTGACAGCAGCGGGGGATTTCATACTTTTACTGGCAGGGAAGGGGAATAATGGAGGTGACACCCTGATCGCATCCGAACTGTTACCTGGCCGGGACACTTTACCAATAACTGTCAAGGATCCCTGTGAAGCTATTAAAGATGTTCAACACGCGTTACTGAGGCGCCCTGCATACATAATCGATGGATTATTTGGGATAGGTTTAAACCGTGATGTAGATTCGAGTTGGGTTCGCGTAATTGAAATGGTCAATCAATCAGGGCGCCCGATCCTGTCGGTTGACTGCCCTTCAGGATTGGATGCTGACGCTGGATTGGTTCGCGGGGAATCGATAAGGGCGCAAGCAACAATTACTTTTGGCGCACCTAAACGTGGGCTTGTGCTGAATAAGGCGAGTAAATATGTCGGACGGCTTATTGTTGCCGGAAATATCGGCTTGGTGGAGCCGCCCCCTGAATCAGATGAATACTGGTTAACCGAGTCTGACATGTATTCAATGTTGCCCAAAAGGGCCCCAGAATCCCACAAGGGAAATCACGGTCATCTTGCTATTATCGCCGGATCAACGGGCTACCATGGTGCAGCGGTAATAAGTGCGCGCGCAGCTCTGCGCGCCCGTCCAGGGCTGGTAAGCGTTTTCACTCCTTCATATCAAGCCGTAGCCGCCCACCTTCAGAGTGTTATGGTTCATCCTTGGGGACCAGATTGTGTTGATGCCCTCAATAGAAGCTCAGCGATACTCATTGGCCCGGGGTTAGCCGGTCCAAAGGCTGATGATAGTCTCAAAATTCAGACACTTAACCTATGGAATGAATCTACAAAACCAATTATAGTGGATGCTTCGGCACTGGATTGGCTCCCTCAAAATATTGCACCCAGCAATTCGCCTAGAATAATCACCCCTCATCCCGGGGAGGCTGCACGTCTTCTGGGCCTCTCTGTGGCGCAAGTACAAGAGGAGCGAGTGAAATCGGCGCGTGAATTGGCCGATCTTTACAAGGCGACAGTCATGCTGAAGGGGAGGCATACAGTTATAGCTCAATATGAAGGGCCGGCCCTTATTAATTCGACAGGCAACCCTGGATTAGCTCAAGGCGGGAGCGGTGATGCATTAGCTGGTCTTTTAAGTGCCTTCATGGCCCAGCCCTCATTCCATAAGAGGGCAATTCAAGCCTGCGCTTATTCAGCTTGGTGGCATGGCTGCTGCGCTGACTCACTCGATAAATCTAACTCCTACTGGGGAATGGACGATTTAATTCATGAACTCGGCCAAAATGAATTTCATTGAAAACAACCTAATTATGTGGCAATAATTGTTCGCATTGAAGATAGGGTTCGTTTTGAGGGGGAGTCAGCTTATTGTCCTGATCACGTTTGCTTGGGCTTCTACGACTTGGGCTGCTATGCAACTGGAGTTAACAGGCAACCGTCCTGCCATTAACGCCTACGGCATAGCGTCAATAAATGATGAAGGGCTTGTCTTCAAGGCAAAGCCTGGTCAAGCTGAATATAAGCGCTATCGCTGGAGTGAGTTTTCCAAAAAGGGACTTGAGTCGCTCTTGGTCAGATTACCTGCTGAACGCGCATTTCTACAGAAGAACGCACAGGTAAGAATCTCATACCTTAGTTTCATCAGGGCAGAGATTCTCGCCCGAACTCCAAAAGCACCACCACCCGCCCAGGCGCCCGTTGCTCAACCTGTCCAGGCGCCCGTTGCTCAACCTGTCCAGGCGCCCGTTGCTCAACCTGTCCAGGCG
>CAZAIZ010000052.1:0-1020 GCA_964485275.1 uncultured Pedosphaera sp. | reverse complement strand
CCCGTTGCTTTTATCTCAGTTAAACCCAAAACTCGCCCCGCCCCAAAGTTACATTCGAAATCTGCGACCTCCCAAGGCAGCGAAAAGGATGCGCCTCAGGAGGAGGCTGGCGGCCAAGCCATAGCCGAGTTCACTCTTATTGATGGCCCTCCTGTCTCGCCCCCGCCTTACAGCAAGCTGAGCCCAACCAACTGGCTGACCCCGGGCGGTCTTCTTTTCCTTCTGGCTATATCAGGCTTGAGTGCTTACTCTGGCTATGAAATTGCGGGATTTCGTCATCGACCAGTGAAAATGATCTGCACTCTTTCGGCGTTACTCCCAATCATTGTGCCACTTGTAGTATTTTTATTACCTGACCCCGCCGAAGCCCACGCTCAATCTGTGGCAGAAGAAAATGATCGGTTCTTGCTTCAGTCCAGCCAATTAGCAATGGCCGATCCAAATGAGACTGTGGTTCCAGGCGATGAAACGCATATTGGGCAAACTACTGAAGAAATCGATGTCCCGGTTACTATGGAGTGCTACCATAAAGATGAAAACCATTTCAGTGACCGGTTTTTTTCAAACTATTTCGGTCGGTTTTATCAGGTTTCCCCGCCTCTAGACCAATCACTGGTGATACAAACACCAGAAGCAATCTATCCAGTGCATCATATATCAAGGCTGGAGCCTGAAACATTGTCAGTCGTGTACGCTCAGAAAAACGAATGGCTCGAGGAATCGATTGAATATACAATGATTGAAGAAGTGAGGGTGGAGGCAGGCATATCTCAATGAGTAAAAAAATACGGGCAATTTTATTGTTCGGGGCGCCAGGGGCCGGAAAGGGGACTCAAGGTCGCATATTAGAAAGGATCCCCAACTGGTACTATTTTGCCAGCGGAGACGCTTTCAGAAACTTGAGGCCGGAAGATGATCTGGGAAAAACTTTTTTGGAATACTCCAGCAAAGGCGAATTGGTGCCCGATGAATTTACCATTACCCTTTGGCAGAAAAAAATGGAAAGCGCCACGGTTAAGG
>CAZAIZ010000051.1:0-8631 GCA_964485275.1 uncultured Pedosphaera sp. | reverse complement strand
ATGGCGAGACTGCCACAACTCAAACGGTTTGCCAAAAAACACAAGCTCAAGATTTGCTCAATCGAAGAACTGATCAAATACCGACGAAACCGGGAAAAATTGATCGAAAAAGTGGAGATGATCAATCTCCCCACCGCACATGGCGATTTCAAACTCCATCTATACCGGAGCACTATTGATGACCAGCACCACATCGCACTTGTTTACGGCGACGTTGACCAAGAAGACAGTGTTATAGTACGAGTGCATAGCGAATGCCTCACCGGAGATGTTTTCGGAAGCCTACGTTGTGACTGCGGCCCTCAACTGGGGGACGCAATGCAGCAGATCGCCGACGCCGGCGCAGGAGTAATTGTCTATATGCGTCAAGAAGGACGCGGAATAGGGTTGGCGCCAAAAATTCATGCATACAAACTGCAGGAGGAAGGGTTCGACACAGTTGAAGCCAATAAACAGCTTGGCTTTCCCATGGACCTCCGTGAATACGGCCTAGGCGCACAGATTCTTGCCGATCTGGGGATACAACGAATTCGACTCCTGACAAACAACCCGAGAAAAGTGGTTGGCTTGGACGGTTACAACTTGGAGATCATCGAGCAACTTCCAATCAAGGTGTTGGCCAACAAACACAACAAGCGCTATTTAAGCACCAAACGAGAGAAGATGGGGCACAAGATATAGACATGCTGCAAAAAACCATTCGCAACACCACACGAACTCAAGCTGCGCACATTTCAATCGTAGCCTCAGCATATAATGCAGAATATGTTGATAGCATGATTGATTCTGCCTTGGCAGTGTTGGCAGAGGGCGGGATGGAAAATGTTGAACTAATCCGTGTCCCAGGAGCGTTTGAAATTCCCTTGCTCGCGGCAAGAATCGCACGCCGCAAGCGTAAGCGTCCACAGGCGGTTTTGAACCTGGGTGTTATTTTCCGCGGTAAAACTGCCCACGCCGAGCACATAGGCAATTCGATTACCCAATCTCTTGCCAGAATCGCGATCGAGACCGAGGTGCCCATGATTCATGAGGTGTTGCTTCTTGAAAACAAAACTCAAGCCAAATCCAGATGCTTGTCTAAAGAGACCAATCGCGGAGCTGAAGCAGCTCACACCGCATTGGCAATGGTCCAATTAACGCGCCAAATCACCTGATTCCCCGGCTGAAAACTTTGTGAATTTTTTCACAAATTACTTGCCGTCAATCATCGCAGGATGCTAGTTTGAGCCCTAGGGAGAAGGGCGGCGTCTTCTTGGATTTCACCCAAAACTATCCGAATTAAGAAATATTTTGCATCTTGATGGCATCCCGGCAACACAGTGACTGGCTGTATCGATTGGCAATATTTGCAGTAATATGCACTTTTGCCCTCATCGGGATGGGAGGATTGGTCACCAGTAGAGAAGTGGGGCTGGCCGTTCCTGACTGGCCGACCAGTTTTGGTTACAACATGTTTTTGCTGCCATTTGACCAGTGGTTAGGAAGGTTTGGTATTTTTGAAGAACACTCTCACCGCCTCATGGCTTCATTGGTCGGACTGATCACCGCGGTAATCACAGGCTGGGTATGGGTGCGGGAATCGACCGGAGGATCCCGGTACGCTGCACTGTTCGCAATCGCTATTAGCTTGTCCGCATTGGGGCTTCGAACTCAACCCATGCTTGTTGCCATGGCCTGCATGGCTTTATGTGCTCTTGGCTGGTCCGTGGGGAAAATTATTTACAACCCAAAAGCACTTCGCTGGTGGGCAAGCCTGGTTTATTCCATGGTAATCATACAGGGTGTCCTGGGAGGACTCAGGGTTACCCAGCTTAAAGACCAGATAGGCGTCTTTCATGGTGTTCTTGCGCAAGTTTTCCTGGTCGCACTCGGGCTTCTTGCACTCTTCAACTCCCGCTGGTGGAAAGAATCCCGTGCCGCTAGGAATATAAACGACCTTGTGCCCAGGGTGATACGATCCCATTTCTTTTACGCTACAGTACTAATATTTCTCCAGCTAATAATTGGCGCCACTATGCGCCATCAACATGCCGGGCTCCCGGTATGGGATTTCCCAAAGGCGCACGGGCAATGGTGGCCCTCGACCGACGCAGCGTCGCTGAGTGTTTACAACAAAGAACGCAGCCTCCTGCAGGACAGGCTACATGCCGAGGGTAAAATACTTGATGCAAATGGGAACCCCTCCGTTTTCCTTAGTACTGGGAAATCTATCCAAGCCAACCACATAACTTTACACATGACTCATCGCGTGATGGCTGTCCTGGTTCTTGGCTTAGTATTGGGGACGGCTATTCTGACCCGAAAAAAACTTGGGAAGGCTCACGTGCTGAGTAAAATCGCGCTCTTATGGCTTGGCCTCACCTTGGTTCAAGCATTATTGGGAATCTTAACTGTCCTTAAATACAAACCGGCTGACATAGCCACCCTGCACGTCTTGGCAGGAGCAGGACTCCTTCTCGTAGGTGCTTTTGGGGCAACCATTAGCCGCACTCGGGCACTGCCTGCCATTCTGAGTGAGCCGGTCAATGAGCTCGCCGACGACCAAACCCCCTCTCAATTGAAAGGGGCACGCTTATGAGCCACGAAGAATCAGTCCATGACAATGCCCCTTCGCTGTTGTACGGGCAGATGCTAATGTGGTCAGAACTGGTGAAGTTGCGCCTTAATGTAATGGTGCTGATTTCCGCCGCCATGGGTTTTTATCTGGCCTCAGCTAACGGTGTTGATTGGCCGGCATTACTACATGCATTACTGGGCACCGGACTTGTTGCTGGTGGGGCTGCCGCCCTAAACCACTATCTGGAAAAGGATTTTGATGCCCGAATGGAGCGTACCGCCAACCGTCCACTGCCTGCCGGGAAAATCGCCCCCGAAACTGTTCTTCTGGCCGGCGGAAGCCTGGCGGCCCTTGGCTTGGTGTACCTAGCGGCACAGGTGAACTTGATCACTTCAGTAATTGGTGCTGTTACTCTGGTTGCGTATGTTGCGGTTTACACGCCCTTAAAGCGGGTTACTTCATTGAACACCCTGCTGGGATCAATCCCCGGGGCGCTTCCTCCCTTGATGGGCTGGACAGCTGCAGGGGGTCAAAATGCCGTGATCACCCCTGAAGCGTGGTCCCTGGTTGCTATTCTATTTTTCTGGCAGCTGCCTCATTTCCTTTCCCTCCTGTGGATTTACCGCGAGGACTATGAAAAGGCTGGATTCGAAATGATCTCCAAAGGCGATGAGGCAGGAAAGAATACCGGAAAATCCGCGTTGCTATATTGTCTGGCACTGGTTCCTGCCTCGCTCTCACCCTGCTTCCTAGGAATATCTGGCGCCATTTACGCTGCGGGTGCTGTTCTTCTTTCGGGTTTGTTTCTTGCATCAAGCTGGTTATTTTTTACTAAAATGACATTGGATTCTGCCCGGCGTCTGTTCTATAGTTCGCTCCTTTATTTACCCTTGCTTTTTGGGTTGATGATTGTAGACCGATTGTTTGCCTAGTTGATTAACGAAAATATGGAAACCACAACCCAGTCTGATGTGTCACACGAAGACCATCATGATGCGCATGAGGACCACGGTCATGGCAATCAGCACTTCCTGACCAAATATGTCTTCTCCTCTGACCACAAGGTGATCGGAATTCAATATGGAGTTACCTCCCTGTTGTTTCTGCTGATTGGATTTCTTCTCATCATGTGCATGCGCTGGCAACTGGCTAAGCCCGGTGAGCCCATCCCGATTGCGGGTGCTCTTCTTGAACATGTATATGCGAACAATAATTCCGGGGAGCCCGTTTTCAAGGATGGGGTGATGTCGGCTGATGGTTACAACCAGTTTGGAGTCATGCACGGAACCATCATGGTGTTTCTGGCAGTTGTGCCATTGGGGTTTGCCGCATTTGGAAACTATGTGGTTCCCCTGCAAATCGGGGCCCCCGATATGTGTTTCCCTCGTGTCAATATGGCAAGCTATTGGTGTTTCTTTGCCGGCTGTGTCGTCATGACCGTAAGCTTTTTTATTCCGGGAGGAGCTGCTGCAGCTGGCTGGACGGCTTATTCACCCTTGGCAACCCTGATACCAACTGACGGACAATCCTACTGGCTGATAGGCATGGTGTTAATAATTACTTCATCCCTCCTCGGTGCGGTTAACTTTATTGCGACCATCATCCAAATGCGTGCCCCGGGCATGACCTGGTTCCGGATGCCGTTCTTTGTCTGGGCCCAGTTTGTAACAGCTTTTCTCCTGTTGTTGGCATTTCCTCCTCTAGAGGCTGCTGGGATCATGCAGCTCATGGACCGGGTTTGCGATACCAGCTTCTTCCTGCCTTCTGGAGTTTTTGGGGCCGGCTCAACAACCATGGCGGTAAGCGGGGGAGGCAACCCGTTGCTGTGGCAGCATCTTTTTTGGTTTCTGGGCCACCCGGAGGTTTATGTCCTGATCCTGCCTGCCATAGGCATGGTGGGAGAGATTCTCTCCAACAGTGCTCGCAGGCCTCTGTGGGGTTATAAATTAATGATTGGAGCCGTGCTTGTCCTTGGCTTTGTATCCTTCATCGTCTGGGCTCACCATATGTACCTCACCGGCATGAGCGGTAAAGTTGCCACCTTTTTCCAGACGACAACCATGATTATTTCCATACCCTCGGTTATTCTTTTGACCTGCCTTTTCATCACCTTGTGGAAGGGCTCCATAAGGTTCACTACAGCCTCCTTATTTGCCTTAGCTTTTCTTCCGATGTTTGGCATTGGTGGCCTGACCGGATTGCCTTTAGGGCTTAGCTTCACCGATTTACACCTTCATGACTCATACTATGTGATTGCCCATTTCCACTACGTTGTTGCTCCGGGTACAATGTTTGCACTGTTTGCCGGCATTTATTTCTGGTACCCCAAAATGACCGGGCGCAAGATGAACGAATACTGGGGCAGGGTACACTTCTGGGGCTCACTTATATTCATGAATATCATCTTTATGCCCATGTTTATTCAGGGCTTCGCTGGGATGAGCCGACGGATGAGTGATGGAGGAGCTAGTTATTCTTTGCTGCAAAATCCCGATGTCACATCGGGCGCTCTCTCCGAGTTAATAATGAAGTTAAATGACTATATTTCAATGGGTGCTTTCGGGATGGCTCTCATCCAGATACCCTTCATTGTGAACTTCTTCTACAGCATTCAAAACGGCGAAAAAGTATCCAGCGATAATCCGCATGAGGCAACCACCCTGGACTGGCAGACACCCACTCCGCCGCCACACGGAAACTTCCTCGAGGAGCCCAAGGTTCATGGTGCCCCCTACGAGTACAGCGTGCCTGGCGCCAACAAAGATTACCTCCCTCAAACTGAACCTAACCGGCCAAATACAGCGTAACTGAAAACGATGGAACTCCCGTACAACTCAAAGCCCAGACCCGATACTGGACTCTATAACGGTAAGGTTGGAATATGGTTGTTTCTGGCCTCTGAAATCATGCTCTTCGGCGGCCTGTTTTCAGCCTATCTCCTCTTAAGAGTAGGGGCCGATGATGGCAACTGGAGCATGGGCCTAATGACCAAATGGGTGGGTGCCTTCAATACGTTTATACTTATTGCCTCTTCGGCCACCGTCGTCCTGGCCTGGGTATGCCTAAAACTTAAGGACTGGGCCGGTTTTCGGTTCTGGAAATGGTGGACAGTAGGATTCGCCGCAACATTTCTAATTGTAAAATGGGGTTACGAATGGCCCGCCAAATTCACCCACTACGATATTACCTTCACTAGCAATCAACAGGCCGAAAAAGTATTTGCCGATGTGCTTGACAGGGACTCCTACGATGATGCCTGCGAGAAAGACCACCGGAAAATCTGGAATGAACGGTATGATGCTGACGGTGAAAACAAGGATATACCTGAAGATAGAAAGGCTTGGGGGAAAGTTGACATTAAGGACAAGCCCCTCGATGGGCATGTTGTTGGCTATTATACTGAAAATGAACAAGGCAAACGCCAGCACCATAAGGTGGGGGCCGCCTTCGGTATCTCGTTTTGGAGCCACGCTTTTGCCTGGCGCTATGATGCCAGAAACACCGTTCTGGGTATCACTGATACCTTTTCAGAGAAAGGCATTGTGGCTGTTGAGATTGCCCCTACACACGGTAAATGGGATGCCCATCCTGAGAAGGAAGCCTCCGTCGCAAATCGCCGATATGCTGAAGCCGATAATGACACCGGTCATGACGGGCATGCAGGTCACAGTCACCATAAACCCATAACCATCGAGACATCCCAAATTAGCCGATTATCAAGCTATGAGCCGGCACACAGCACTTTTTTTGCCGTCTACTACACGCTCACAGGACTGCATGCTCTCCACGTATTTGGTGGAATCCTTGTCATGCTTTACCATCTGTTGCCCATCAGCCAGAGAGTGTACGAATCCGACCCGGAACGATTTACCAACCGGATCGAGATTACAGGGCTCTTCTGGCATTTTGTTGATCTAGTTTGGATCTTCCTCTTTCCAATCCTTTACCTATTATAACAACCTATGTCCGACGAACACGACGCAGAGTGGTACGAGAAGAAGTTTAGGCCCATGATATATCTGGTGGCCGGCATTTTGCTTGTCGGCACAGTCATCACCTATGTGGCCGACGTATTGGGAATCGCGGAGAAATGGGGCTTCCGTAACGCAATTATTTTTGCCCTTGGCGTTGCCACCGTTAAAGCCAGTGCAGTTATCTATATTTTTATGCACTTAAAATGGGATATCAACCTGAAGACAATCAGCCTCACGATGGCTTGTGCCATTATCTTCCTGATTGGGATGATGTGGCTGACGGTAGGATCAGAAATACAGGATGAGGGCGGCATTGACGGCAAGCCCGGGGGAACAGAAACAACCTGGAAACATGGCAAACCCTCCAATCCAAAAGCCCTCAAGGCAGGAGACTCCTAAATCCATGTCACTCAAAGCATTTCATTTAGTGTTTGTGGTTGTCTCGATCCTCATGGGTATCTTTGTGGGTGCCTGGGGCATCATGGAATATCAGGATTCAGGGGATATTGCTGCCTTGATACTTGGGGCGGTATTTATAGCCCTGGGTGTACTGCTTGTTGTATATGGCCGAAAGATGCTCAAGAAGACTGAACACATTGGCTATCTTTGCCTGCTGCTTTTCTTAACCTTTGAGCACCACGCCATGGCCTGTTCAGCCTGTTATGGGGAAAGCGACTCTGCCTTGGCCAAGGGAATGAACGCGGGTATATTTACCCTATTAGTTGTTATCGGCGGACTCCTGACAGGGATCGTGGCTTTCTTTGTTTTTATTTCCTATCGAAGCGCAAAAGCTGCTGCAACCCAGAAACTTTTAGATGAACCTGAGCTGCTTGGACTTAAACGGATTAATTTAACTCAATCCAAGCCGCACCCATCAAAACCTGTTATTTAATTCAACCATGAAAAAAAATATATACGGACTGCTGTTGGGGGCAATAATCGGAATTGTGGCCTGCCTCTGGGCGGTTGAACAGGCCAAGGATTCAGAAGGCAACTTTACCAAGTTTGACAATCACGTGTTCGCGACAATGCACGACTGGTTTCTGTCGCCACAGGCCGTTACCGATCACGGGCAAAATGTCGACCGCATGATCTGGATGCTCCATATACTGATGGGGGTGTTGTTTGTCGGTTGGGGGGCTTATTTTATTATCTGCCTGATGAAATTCAGGCAAAGCGTACATCCCAAGGCAGACTATTCCGGAGTAACCGATAAAACCTGGAGCACACTTGCCGAATACGGAGTGATAGTAGTTGAAGTGATCCTGCTGGCTTCCTTCTCAATCCCTTTATGGGCGAGCTGGCAGGACGGGATGCAGGTTGCAAGGATTAAGGACAAGGGCATAGAGGTTCATGTTTTAGCCAAGCAATATGACTGGAATGCGCGATATGCCGGTGCTGACGGTGTATTTGCCCCTCAATTCATTGAAAAGGCCGATAAGGCCATTAATCCCTTCGGTCTGGACCCTGAGGATTCGACCATTGATGATGTCATTGTCCTAGGGGCGAATAACAAGGAAAGGTCGATTGTTGTACCTTGGGGTGAACAGGTTGTTGTCAAGGTAACCTCTATGGATGTCAT
Organism: uncultured Pedosphaera sp.; assembly: GCA_964485275.1. Taxonomy (GTDB): domain Bacteria; phylum Verrucomicrobiota; class Verrucomicrobiia; order Limisphaerales; family UBA1100; genus UBA1100. Next base: position 518 of record CAZAIZ010000051.1, on the reverse strand, counting down.
TCATTCTTTCAAGGTCCTGCCGTTGCGCACCCTGACCGATGCCATTCCCGGCTTACAGCTGCCTGTTTACTTCAGGATCAATGAAAAACTCCTTCCCAAGGACAAAAAGGGCAACCCCAAGGAGGCGGTTTATCTCATTACCTGCGCCCAGCTCTGCGGCGAAGGACATGGCTTCATGTCCGGATACCTCAAGGTGGTGTCCCCGGAAAAATACAGGGCTTGGATAACTGAACAAAGCGCAGCGGCCCTGGCCAAACGATCCAAAGCAAAGCTGGCCGCCAAGTAAATTCCCTCATCAACGGCCCAGAACTTAAAGATGGCCGCCAATAGCGAAATACTCAGCCTTATCAAGTGGACCCTGCTGGGGGTTCTGCTCCCGGTGATTTTCCTGTTTATTTATTATAAATTTGGCCGCAACCCCGTTTCCCCGACAACAGCGAATGCAGCCCCGGTTTCAGAGGGTAATAATTTGCCCATCATCAGCAGGATCACCCCCTTCACCTTGACCAATCAGCATA
>CAZAIZ010000050.1:0-8694 GCA_964485275.1 uncultured Pedosphaera sp. | reverse complement strand
TTTCGATATTCGATTAAGCTGGCGTATAAGCCAACGGTCATCGCAATAGGGATATCATCATAGTCCTCTGGACCCCCTGGGGCTGCCACGTTTTCTGCCCAAAAATCAAAGTTAAGCTGTTGCGCTTCGTTCGGGGGTGGCTCTGTTTTTAGTGATAAATTATTTTTAACAAGGTTGTCTATTTCTGTGACTTGGCTAATATGCTCGTTAAACCAAGCCTCTTGTACAAACTCGCAAAGTTCTTCTATGGTTTCTTTCTTTGCAATTGTGAAATAGTGGCCATCAGCATCTTTTGTTAAGAAGAACTCATCATCAAAAGGGAAAGTTGAAAGTAAGTGTGTGATTTTCCCATTAAGTTCTTCTACCGTTGCTCTTTTCATGTAGTCTTATTTTAGCCACTTGCCGTAATATAATTTTGGCCAGCTAAGTCTCATTTCAATTTCCAGTTTGTTTTGCCATTTTTGACTCTCTGCAGGTGTGTTCATTTCAAATCGTTTCGGCTTATGCCATGCTGCTTTCTTTATAAATTCCAGAGCATTACCTGTTGCCCACACCGTTTCGTTTGGCCATTGGCCAATACCGTCTTTATATGGGCTGAGCGCCTTATAAAGTGAATTCAAGGTGGGTTTATCAAAGTGGATAAAAGGAATACGCGATGGAACACATTGAGGAATGTGAACCGGATTAAAGTCCGACATGGTGATGGGCGGCTTAAAATGTTCTATGGGTTTATATCCCGCGAGTACGCGGCGTTTTTGGTAAGTGCCATCATCAGGAATGTAGTCTTTATAGATAGGCGTAGGAGGGCGATAGGGATAATGATGGAAATAAACGCGGTCATCAGCGGTATGTAGAATTATGCCTTTATGACTTGGAGAGTCATCATGCACGAAACGGATCTTCATGTTTTTGAGCACCGTTCCGTCTTTAAAGCCGACACGAGGCATATAAAACCGAGTTTTCTCGGAATTAAACTGGCCCTGAGAGAATTGGGTTAAGAGCAACAGCGCAACGAGTTGGAACAACCGTTTTGCCACAATCCAATATACACCTTTTTTTAGTAAAAAGCAAAGCAGAGTCGAACGGGCACAAAAGGCTCGAAAGCAACGCATTGGTACGTATCCTCGGTGCCACTCACATGCTGTACTTCGATCATAATGCGACCACTCCCTTGTGTTCATCTGCACGAGAGGCTTGGGGAGATGCAATTGATCAGTATGTGGGCAATCCCTCAAGCCCGCATCGGCTGGGGGCACGGGCCGATCGTGTGATGTCAGATGCCCGCGAGCAGTTGGCAGGTTTTTTGGGCTGCAGTCCTTTGGATATAGTTTGGACTTCTGGCGCAACCGAATCCAATAATCTGGTGCTCCATCATTGTGCTCAGGTTCTGGATGGGGATGAGGAAGTATGGATTTCTTCCATCGAGCACCCATGTGTTATTGAGGCAACCCGCACCCATTTCCCCAACCGTTACAAAACGCTTCCGGTCAATAATACGGGCGTTTTAGATTTGGATGTTTTGAAGGAAAGACTAACCAAAGAAAAACCCGGCCTGATTGCCGTGATGGCTGCTAATAACGAAACCGGTGTCCTGCAGCCTTGGGGAGAAGTCCAGCAGCTTTGTGCAGAACACCGAATTCCTTTCTTTTGTGATGCTGCACAGTGGATAGGGAAGCTTCCAGCCAAGGGATTGGGGGCATGTGATTTTGTCAGCGGCTGCGCGCACAAATTTGGGGGACCTCAGGGTGTTGGATTCCTGAAATGTCCCGCAAATGGCGCAGTCCATTCCCAGCTTGTGGGGGGGCTCCAGGAGGAAGGGCGCAGAGCAGGCACCGAAAATGTGGCTGGTATACTTTCCATGATGGCGGCCTTGAGGGAGCGGGAAAGCCAACTTGCTTCCGGGTCGATACAAGAAAAGGAAGCGTGGCGGAATGCTTTTGTGATGAGCCTCATTGGCGCAGAAGTTCTGGGTAAAGGTCAGGGTAGGCTGTGGAACACGGTGAGCGCATTGCTTCCCGGTGATTGTCGAGCACGGTGGGTGGTAAAGCTGGATAAAGCTGGCTTTGCTGTTTCTACCGGCAGTGCCTGTTCCAGCGGGAAGGAAACTCCCAGTCACGTACTGATGGCCATGGGTATCGCAAAAGAAGATGCCGATAGAGTGGTTCGTTTCAGTAGTGGATGGGAAACCACTGCTGAGGAATGGCAGGCACTGGTTAGAGGGGTCAATCAGGTAGCCGGTGAATTGGCCTGATTATTCCTCTTTCTTGCCCGGCGGGAAAAGAGCCGGTCCTTCATCGTTATTTCCTGGTAGTGGACCAGTGGGTAGAGGGGAAATGCCAGTTGCATCAGGATCAATATTGCTTCCAGGCGGGGCTAATCCCTGGCCGGAAGGCCCACCGCCTGCATTGTCCGGGTGAAATGGGTTGGGTTTTTGTACGTTTTTTTGTCCCGCAATAAGAAATACTGCGGGAATAATAATCCCTGCAATCACTGCACCCACAGCAGGTTTTTTATCTTTGGCTGAACGAATGGCCAAGACCAGTCCCATAATCATGGTGACTAGGGAAAAAATGACGACCAAATAAACGAGCCACTTGAAAAAAGTGGTATCATACTCCCAGTCATTAACGGTCTTGGGTTGGTTTTCCGCCATGGGGTCTATTTCACTTACCCCGCGAGCCCAATGCTGATCAGTATGCACCCACCAGAGTTTTTGCGTGAGGCTTTGGGCTTCTCCTTCGTCCTTCTGGCGTGCAGGGTTTAGGATGAAATAAAAGCCGGAAACAAGATACATCGCCAGAAGCGGTGTAACGAAACAGCCAAGATAAAGGTGAATGCGGCGCAGCTGTTTCACTTACTTGAGTTGCCCAGGCTCGGGAATGAGTAACTTTTGGCCAGCCAATAAACGGTCGGCCTTCATTCCCGGGTTGGCCTTGAGTACCTGACTTTGAGAGACGCGTCCTTTAAGTCCTTCCTTCTTGAAGGCGGCATTATAGGCAGCGAGGATGGTGCTAAGAAATTCACCCGACTGAACAACGTGTTCCCGTGCCTTGAATTTTGGTGGAGCAGGATTGGTGCGGGTTGGGGTTGGTGCGGGAACTGGGCTGTTGGCAATTTTTTCTACAGTTTTCAATATCTCATCAATTTGCTTATTGGTAATTTCAAGATCATTGCGTCGATTTTTATCTAGCTCAGTCAGCTTTATTGCCAGTTCATCAATATCTTTATTACTGGCAAAACGGAGGGCATTCTCTCGCTTTAAATTTTCATTAGCCGCGCGAAGACTTTTCATTTCAATCTCCAGGGCCATCATTTTACGTATCTGCAAATTATACGCCCCCTTCAATTCCTCCATCTCGCCGCGCAGTTGGCGAATCTGCTCCATGAAATACTTGTTTTCTGCTGCGGCCGTGGAGGGGAGAGGTTTCTTTAGCTCACCCTTTTTGGGTGTGCTATTTTGAGTAGGGGTCGGCGTGGTATCTGGAGATCCGGGTTTGGGTGGGTTTTCCTGTGCACTAGTAGAGAGCGTGCTTAGAGCGAAGGCGGCGAACATCGCTGTGAAATTTATCAGACTCCTCATGACCTAATTCTAGATGCAGTAGGGCTATTATTCAAGTTTCAAGCTGCAGTGTGGGATGGTTTTCTCTTCCCGAAACCTTTGTCAGTTCTCAAGCTCCACGGGTGAATGTCAAAGACTCACTGCAACATGCCATCAAGGTGCTGGTGAATGCTGGTGTGACTAGTGCTGATATAAACGCGCAATGGTTGATGGCACATGCTCTGGGCTGCAGTCGTTCGGAGCTGGCACTAAAACTATCTGATCTGCTCAGTGAGGATGAACAAGCCTGTTGGGATGAACTGGTGGCCAAACGTGTGAAACGCATTCCTCTACAGCATATCATTGGGACGGTGAATTTTTGTGGATTCGAGTTTACTGTGGACAAGTCCGTTTTGGTGCCTCGGATGGAGACCGAGCTTTTGGCGGAGTCGGCCTGGGTAATGGCTGCATCAATGGATCAGGCAACCGTACTGGATATCGGAACCGGGAGTGGATGCCTAGCGATCTCCATTGCATTGAATGCCAAGAATGCGAATGTGCATGCTTTGGATATTTGCCCAAAGGCATTGAAGGTCGCCCGCTCCAATGCCCATCGCCACGATCTGGACGGTCGAATCATTTTCCATGAAGCGGATATGCGAGAGCCTTTGCCTCTGACTAGTGGGTTAGATCTCATTGTGGCCAACCTCCCTTACATTCCCTCGCGCGAAATAAAGACACTGGAAGCAGAAGTCCGAGACCATGACCCAAGGCTTGCACTGGACGGAGGGGAGGATGGACTCAATTTCTTTCGTTCTCTTGTGGTGAATTGTTCACCTTGCCTACGGGATAACGGCAGATTCCTTCTGGAAGTGGGTGATGGGCAAGCGCCAGATGTCGCGTCTCTGATCAATGCTCACGGTGGGCGAGTGATTGAGATTCTGCCTGATCTGAATAACGTGGAACGGATCGTGGTTGCTTCACCGTTTAATTCGTGAACAATCCAGCCCCGAGGAGTTTTACCCCCCGTGGATAGTCTTGAGATCAAAGGCGGCACGCCGCTCAACGGTGAAGTGCAAGTTAGTGGAGCCAAAAATGCGGTATTACCCATTTTAGCCGCAACGCTTCTCACTCGTGAACCTTGTATCATTCGCAATGTGCCTGCCTTGGCTGACGTCAAGACCATGTGCCAGATTTTGGAAAGTTTGGGAGCTACAAGCAATATTGATGGCGATACGATCACGGTGCAGGCAGGCAAAGTGCATGACTTTGCTGATTACGATCTGGTTCGAAAAATGCGTGGTTCCCTGTGTGTGCTGGGACCGTTACTCGCGCGCCTTGGGCAGGCGACTGTTTCCATGCCCGGAGGATGTGTTATTGGGACGCGTCCGGTGGACCTGCACCGTAAAGCGATGGAGGCACTGGGAGCCAAGGTTGACATTGATAAGGGGTATATTATTGCCAAGGCACGTAAGCTCACTGGAGGAGAAATGTTCTTGGGAGGCCGGGCCGGTCCCACGGTGCTCGGTACGGCTAATGCAATGATGGCAGCCACCCTAGCAGAAGGGATTACAGTAATAGAGCATGCGGCTTGTGAGCCTGAAGTGGTCGATTTGGGTAAGTTTCTCAACAATATAGGTGCGCAGATACAGGGGCTGGGTTCACCTACCCTGACCATTGCCGGGGTCAGGGAGTTGGGAGGTGCGGAGCATGAGGTGATTCCGGACCGGATTGAGGCGGCGACCTACGCGATTGCAGGGGTGGCGACAAATGGAGAGGTTACATTGATTGGCGCGCGCCCTGATCACATGAAGGCAGTGAACGAAAAACTGCGCGAATCCGGAGTCAAGGTAGAGCAATCCAAGGGCAAGCTAACATTCAAGCGGGGAAGCGGGCTGCATAGTGTGCACATTACTACTCTCCCTCACCCGGGTTTTCCAACCGATGTGCAGGCGCAGATGATGGCGTTTATGACTCAGACTCCAGGAATCAGCATAATTACCGAGCGTATCTTTGAAAGTCGATTTACCCATGTCCAGGAAATGGAACGCCTGGGTGCCGAGATTTCCATCGAAGGGCCTAGTGCTATTGTTCACGGGGTGCAGAAACTTTCGGGTGCAGAAGTTATGGCCAGTGATTTACGGGCGAGCGCGGCACTGGTTATTGCGGGTTTGCTGGCTAAAGGAACGACTCAAGTAAATCGTATCTACCATTTGGATCGTGGTTATGAGAATCTTGACGCAAAATTGAAAAAGCTGGGAGCGAAGGTTAAAAGAATAAAGCAGAACTAGGTTTGAACTGGCTGTCTTTTTTTATATGAGTTAACCTAGCTGCAGAGTTAAGGATGATCTGGTTGGGACGATGAAGAGTCAAAACGTTACTTTTTCCGATGGTTTTTTCGTTATCGTTTGTCCCCACTGTTCCAACGGGTTGTCTTTGGACGAGCAGCAGTTGGGTCAAATCAATGAACAGATGGGAGGCAAGTATCCATGTCCGCAGGGTTCCTGTGCCCAAGAGATAGAGTTTCCCTCCCCGACAGAGGCCGAGGCGATTAAGGTAGCCGGAGGTGGGGCGGACTCCGAATCGGAGCCAGTTGCAAGTTCTGCTGGCTCACCCCCCGCCCCGCCGGCACAAGCCAACCCTGCGGCTAAGACTATTCCCCCACCATCGGAAGCTCCTACTGCACGAGCCCCTCTGCAGGAAACTCCTGCGAGTGAGCCTGCCGCCTCACCAGCGGAGGCTGCCGACGAAAAAATTGTGGTTGGCTTTGGCGGGGGTTCCAGCGCCACGTTGGAGCGTGAAGCAGCCGGGTTGCACAGGCTTTCAGTAAAGACCATTTTGCACAGCGATTGTGTCAAAGGTAAGGAGGACACTTTTGATGATGAAGTATCGAAGTTTCTCAGCGGCTTGGAGGAGGAGAATCTAGTGGGTGTCCACCCAGTTCAATACACGGCTGATGAAAAGAAGGGCAGCGATTTCGGGGTGATGATCCTCTATAAGACAGTTCCCAAGGAGGATTAACTGAAGAGATCCAGCTGAGGGGAGGGAGTCAGATTTTGTAATTTTTTCCGTTCCGCCCTGGTGTTCACACCGCCTTTTCTGGCTCCTGCACCCGTAAGATCGGTCTCCTCCAGGTTCATCAGGATTTCCTTCGCTCGCTCCAGAACAGGCTGAGGGACTCCTGCCAATCGCGCCACGTGAATACCATAACTCTGGTCTGCAGCGCCGTCTATGATCTGGCGGAGGAAAACGATTTGATCATTATATTCTCTGACCGCCACGTTCAGGTTGAAAACGCGTTGCAGGCGCTGGGACAGTTCAGTGAGTTCGTGATAATGAGTGGCGAAGAGCGTTTTGGCACCCAGTTGCTGGTGAATGTGTTCGACGATGGACCATGCCAGGCTAAGCCCGTCAAAGGTGCTGGTGCCTCGTCCAATTTCATCGAGGATGACGAGACTGCTCGAGGAGGCATGATGAAGAATATTGGCCGTTTCGCTCATTTCTACCATGAAGGTGGACTGGCCACGGGAAAGATTGTCACTAGCCCCAATCCTCGTGAATATACGGTCCAATAAATCTATTCTTGCCTCAGTTGCCGGCACAAAACTTCCCGTGTGGGCCAGAAGCGAGATCAGGGCGACTTGACGAATGTAGGTGCTTTTACCCGCCATGTTGGGGCCGGTGATCAAAGCAATTTGCTTGTTCGTGCTTAAATCCGTGTGATTGGGCACAAACCGTTCGTCCAATATTGTCTGTTCGAGCACGGGATGACGACCATTCTGAATTTCAAGAAGACCTTCACTCCCCACGACCGGACAGCAGTAACTGTGGAGCCGTGCGGTTTGTGCAAATCCTGCCAGAACATCAAGTTGGGCCAGTGAATCGGCAGCCTGTTGAATGGAGCGAAGATGTTTCAAAACAGACTCTCTGACTTGCAGGTATAATTCGTACTCGAGCTTCATGCTACGTTCTTGGGCCCCGAGCACCTTGTCTTCCATCTGTTTGAGTTCATCAGTGATATACCGTTCTCCATTAGCAATGGTTTGCTTACGCACATAGTGGACAGGGACCTTGTCCAGATGGGTTTTGGTGATTTCAATGAAATAACCGAAAACATTGTTAAATCGTACTTTTAAAGAGGGGATGCCCGTTTTCTGAATTTCGCGTTGCTGTAATTGGGCGATCCACGCCTTGCCTTCACTTGCTCCACCGCGCAGTTCGTCCAGTGACATGCTATAACCTTCACGGATGATTCCGCCTTCGCGCAGGGTAAGCGGGGGATCATCAATGATGGCTTGCGCAATAAGTGAAACCACTTCAGGCAATTCATGGAGCTGTTCTGCCAGTTGCGCCAGCAGCGGTGCCTCGTCGGCATCATCCAGATCCAGTACACCTGAATTACCGAGAGCTTCGTCAATTAGCGTGTGTAGCGAAGTAAATTGTTCAATGGCTAGTCGCAAATTCAATAGATCGCGAGCATTACCCGTTCCTACTGAAAGACGGGTAATAGTACGTTCTAGATCACGCACTTCACGGAGATGCTGTTCAAATTGCTCCAATCGGTTTCCGTCTTCAACCCAGGTTTGGACCGCACTTTGCCTTGCATGGATTCCCTCAGTCTCCGAAAGAGGCTGTGTCAGCCAATCACGCAGTCGCCTTGCCCCCATGGGGGTGACGGTGCAGTTCATCGAGTTGTACAGACATGCAGCATTGGGGGCGTCCCGGGTAAGAGGTTCGAGGATTTCCAGATTGCGAAGTGAAGCTCCATCGATTGTGAGAAAATCAGTATTTTGATAAAACTTGATCGGTTGCAAATGCGCTAGGTCACGGCGCAGCGTGTTAATCAGGTAGTGCAGTACGCCGCCTGCTGCACTAATGGCAGCATGTCGATCCTTCAGGCCGAACCCGTCGAGAGATTTTACCCCGAAATGGTCCTTCAAAGTATAACCTGCAGAGTCTGAAGCGAAGACCCAATCCTCATGTTCATTGAGAACAGCACCAGCACTCTCCAAAGTTTCGGAAATGCGAAAATCACCTAAAGGGAGCACTATTTCAGCCGGTTTAAGTCGCTCCAACTCTGTTCTCAGGTCGACCATGGACCCGGCTTCAGTAACTCTAAAATCTCCGGTAGTGAGGTCAATGAGTGCCAGTCCGTA
>CAZAIZ010000049.1:0-8697 GCA_964485275.1 uncultured Pedosphaera sp. | reverse complement strand
TGACGCGGGCAGTTTCCTTGCCGTCTTTTCCTTTGCGCTTGATTTCCAATGCGGCTTGGCATTCCTCGGTCTTCTTGAGTGAGCACTTTGCACATTTTACGGTGCCTTTGATGGTGCGTTCGGCATTTGGGTCGCGTTTCTTCTTCTTATCATCAGCACCAACCAAAACCAGGCTTAAAGCAAAGGTGGCTACAGTAACTAGCGTAGTAATATTTTTCATAATGGTGGTAACGGGGTTACGCGCTTAATTCTCTAGTTTTTCATCGGGAAAGCAAGCTAATTGCTGAACATAGCCTGTTGTTGCCTGTGGACATTGGGGTGATTATCATGGGGCATGGTGAATTTTTTAATTCCTGTTCTTTCGATCTTTCTATTCGTGATACCCGGGCTTAAGGCTGCTGAGATTCAGGTTCTTGACGCGCACCGCATGTATCATCTCGGTACCGATGGGTTTGCTGAGTGGGATGAGTTTAAGGACAAAAAACCCCACGGTCGCCGGGTGGACGTTAAATTCAAGGCGGCAAAAAACACATCACCTCAAATGATTCTGTTGCGGCAACGGCAGGTGAAGGTCAGATGGCCTATCTTACTCAATCAGAAACGCATCGGCTATTTGCTTCCTGAAGATCCGGCTCTTTGGCATTCGGTGAGCGTGCCTGCCGGAGCCCTGGTGGAAGGTGAAAACACTCTATCAATAGTTTCACCGAAAACCACTGATGACATTGAAGTGGGGGATTTTCAGTTGGCCCGTTTATCCAATCTCGATCAGGCCCTGTTAGCCAACCTGGAAGTGACTGTTACCGATGCGACAGGGCCGGTGCCTTGCAGAATAACCATTGTGGATGAAGACGGAACTCGTTCACTGGTTTGGCCAAGTCTACCGATGCAACAGTTGGCACATCGTTCCGGAGTCATTTATACCAGTAGTGGGAGTGCCCGTTTCAAGGTGCGTCCGGGTCGTTACACCCTTTATGCCTCACGCGGGTTTGAATACAGCGTGGCCAAAATGAAGCTGGAGGTGGCAAGTGATGCAACTCGCAAGGTGCGGTTGAATATCCGCAGGGAGGTGCCTACTCCCGGGCTCGTGTCTGTCGATACGCATATTCATACTTTGACCCGTAGTGGGCACGGCGATTCTTCAGAGGAAGAGCGCATGCATACAATTGCCGGTGAAGGCATTGAGTTGGCGATTGCCACTGACCATAATCATCATGCCAATTATCTGCCCGTGCAAAAGTCCAGCGGCACACTTCCTTTTTTCACCAGTGTGATCGGCAATGAGGTTACCACCAAGACAGGGCATTTTAATGCCTTTCCCATTTTACCAGATAGTCCAGTCCCCGACTACAAGCTGGGGGACTGGACGAAGTTAATGGCGTCCATCCGTGCGACACCCGGAGTGCGGGTAATTGTCCTCAATCATCCGCGCAATATCCATAGTAAGTTCAGCCCGATGGCCCCTGAAAACTTTAATCATGCCACCGGTCAGAACCTGTATGGGGCGCCCTATAGTTTTGATGCGATGGAAGTCGTGACTTCAGCGGCGATGCAGTCAGATATCATGAGCTTGTATCGGGACTGGTTTGCGATGCTCAACTGGGGCCATAAGGTGGCGGCAGTTGGCTCGAGTGATACCCATGATGTGAGTCGGTTCATTCTAGGGCAGGCCCGTACTTACGTTGAATGCCCGGATGAAGATCCTTCCAAGGTGGATGTTGCCAGGGCCTGCGATAGTTTCCGAAAAATGCGGGCTTATGTGAGTATGGGGCTGTTGGTAAAGATGAAGGTGGACGGAAAATTTGGCAGCGGAGATGTGGCTACAGGAAAAGAGGATTTACGTGTGAACGTGGAAGTTCTGGGGCCTTCGTGGGTTCGGGCTGATCGACTTTCCCTTTTTGCTAATGGCCAGTTGATTCGTTCTGTGAATATTTCTCCTTCAGACAAAATTGAAAAAGCCAAGGTGAGTTGGGTTTTGCCACGTCAAAATTATGATAGGCATCTGGTGGCCATGGCAACTGGGCCAGGCATTACCGAACCGTTTTGGGAAAGTCCTCGACCCTACCAGCAAACTTCAACCAAACACTCGCCTAGAGTACAGGGAGCTACCAATCCTGTCTTTATTGATGGAGACAACGATGGCCGGTATACCCCGCCGCGTTTGCAAGCCGAGAAGCTACTCAACCAACATATGGGGAATCTGAATGGTTTATTTGCCATCCTCGAATTCAAGGATCAGGCGGTGGCCACGCAGATGGCTCACCTCCTGCACGCTAAAGGGCATGATCTTCGTTCCAAGAAGTTGATGCGGCATTACACAAAAAATCCCGCCATCAAGGCGGGATTTGAAGCGTTCATAAAAACAATGGGAAAATAAGCCTTGATTGGCTGAGATGCATTACAAGTTTGTTTCAAGCATTAGTCGGGAAAGTTCATTTATTTCTTCCAACTGTTTTTCCCAAAAAACCGTGTCCTCACTGATGGGGTGCACCAGGTGGGGTAATAGTTTGAACGAATACGATCCCAGTAAGTTGGCAATATTCTCATGTGACCATATATCCCTTAAGGCGCCAGCCAGATGTTCGGTGCCTTGTTTTTTAAATGTTTGATGAAGTGCGGGTAGTTTTTCAGCTAGGATCAGTCCTGAATCTCTGAACAGTTGACCGATCACTTGAAGTCGTTTTTCAGGAGAGCAAGTCGAAGGAGGTAGTGAACCCAGGAGTTGTTCGGTTCCCGAGGTGGCAGTTGGAGGTTCGAATTTGTCGGGATGGATTAGTGTGGTGTTGTCCAGTTTTACTCCACTGTCGTTTACATTATAGACGAGTTCTTTGGGCCAATTTTTCAGGCGTTGATTGAGAGCATGAATATCTGGAAGTAGGTGGGTGGGCAGTTTTTCGGTATAATTGCCTTGAACCATGGGGCGGATTGTGTCCGCCTGAAAACCCGATTTCTGGTAGATGCTCGAATCGGCCGTATCGACACGAATTTGTGAAGGGTCCTTGGGGTCTCCTGCCAGGTCCATGCCAAAAAGATAGATGGGAGAACACCCCATGTAGTGTGCCAAATCCAACGCTGTGGATCCACAGCTTTCGGAAGCCGTGATTCCTGTTTTCTCCACGCCCATTGTACTGAGCCAGTCTTCGGTAATCTGGCGACTGGTAAGGTAAAAAATATCCTCATTGGGCAGTGCCTGGTTCCAGGCTGGTGGGCTAATGGAAGTCAGGATCACTTTCCCGGGAGATTTGGTGGGAGGTAGGCATTTTTCCGGTGTTTTGGCAGGGTCTATTGATATGGTGAAATTTATGTCCATTCCCAGTTGGTCGAGTTTTCGCACTGCAGAATCGGCTGCGAAAATGGCGCACGATAAATTTTTAATCAAAGGGGCGGTGCGGTTGAGCGAGGGGCCAGCCCCGCAAACAACGGCTGGAATTCCAGCCAGTACTCCCTCCCATTGATTGGGGATACGTTGTTTCGTTAAGTTGCCTAGGTTCTTTAGCAGGTGACTTTGCCAGAGGAATCCATCTTTCTGTCGAGTGAGTCGGGCTCGGTGGAGTGTTTCAAGATGTGCGCAAAGCAGTGGCAGTACCTGCTCATAGATATCGGTATTTTCCTTACGGGTTGCATGGGTAAGAAACACCGAGGGGATTTTTCGCGCATCCAAAATACAGAATTTATTTAGGATCGTCTCGAGGGTTTCGCTGAGTTGGTCTAACGGCAGGACATGAACAGAATTTTTGAGGACTCCTGATGGGAAGGGTATGGTTTCATCGGTGATCCAAAGAATGGCCCTATAGGCAGAGAAGTCATGGGCCGCACACGGACCCTCCAGCCGACCTATCAGGATGCACGTAGAAGCATCAGGTATAATTCGTTGCTGTAGAAAGGCTGAGGGCATTTGCCCATCCTGGTAAGGACTTACTTCTTCTTGTCCTTCTTTTGGCGGTTGGGCCGTTTGATTGGAGCCGGATCTGAATCTTTTTCTGGAACCTTGTATTGGAGCCGCAGGCGCTTGAGTTCTGCCAATAGATCAGTTTGCACCTTGGCGTAGTCCGAGTTGCCGTAGACGCTCAAAAGTTCGTTTGGATCTTTATCCAGATCGAAGAGTTCCCATTCGTCGTTCTGGTAGAAATAGATGAGTTTGTGTCGGCCATTGGTCACGCCGTAATGACGGGCTACGCTATGGGCTCCCGGGAATTCATAGTAATGATAATAAAAATGTGTGCGCCAATCTTTTGGAGTTTGTCCTTTGAGTAGAGGCAGGATACTGGTTCCCTGCATGTCTCTGGGAATCCTGGCGCCTGCAATGTCCAAAAAGGTTTCTGCGAAATCGAGGTTGGAGACGATGTCGCTGTTGCGGCTTCCCGGTTTCACCACACCCGGCCAACGAACCAGTAGTGGCATGACCAGACTTTCCTCGTACATCCAACGTTTGTCATACCAGCCATGGTCACCGAGGTACCAGCCCTGGTCGCTGCTGTAGATAACGATGGTATTTTTGGCGAGACCGGTTTCATCAAGATAATCAAGGACTCGACCCAGATTGTCATCTACTGACTGGACACAGCGCAGGTAATCCTTGATGTAACGCTGATACTTCCATTTTACCAATGCCTCGCCCTGCAGTTTGGCTTTACGGAAGGCTTCATTCTTGGGGCCGTACGCAGCTTCCCACACCTTGCGCTGTTCAGGGGTCAGGTTTCCGGGGCCTCTATTCAGCTTAAGATCATTGTCATTAAGGTGACGGGCCACGGTCATCGTTTGTTTGCCGGCTGCAGAGGTGCGGCCCTTGTAATCATCCCACAACGTTTCCGGTTCTGGAATATCCTCTCCATCAAACATGGTGAGGTGCTTCGGCCCGGGTTGCCAATTTCGGTGTGGAGCCTTGTGCTGATACATCAACATGAAAGGTTTGTCTTTCTCCCTATCATTTTTCAGCCACGCAAGAGCCTTGTCGGTAATGATGTCAGTTGTGTAGCCGGTGTGCTTTACGGTGATGACATTCCCTTCCTCATCAGAAGTTTTCATGGGAGGGTTGTAATAGGGGCCCTGACCAATCAGGACATCGAAGTAATCAAACCCGGTGGGAGTGCTCTTTAGATGCCATTTACCAATCACTGCAGTCGTGTATCCAGCCTTACGCAGTAGTTTTGGGAAAGTCTGTTGTGAGCCATCAAAGGGTTGGCGTTGGTTTTTAAGGAATCCATTCAAGTGGCTGTATTTGCCGGTAAGAATGACAGCTCTACTGGGGCCGCAGATGGCGTTACTTACATAACATTTTTCAAAGAGCATCCCCTCTTTGGCCAAGCGATCCATGTGGGGAGTGGTGTTGATCTTCGATCCGTAGGCACTAATGGCGTGAGCGGCATGGTCATCAGTAAAGACAAACAGGATGTTCGGCTGTTTGGCTGCAATAAGTGAAGGGAGTAAAGTCAGTCCCAGTAGGGTAATAATGTATTTTTTCATGTCAGGAAGAACGAGTTGAATTAAACAACCTGTGCAGACAATGGCAAGCTTGGTTAATCGGCCGCGGCAGCTTCAGGAGTGTCTGTTGCCGGTTTGGGCTTCCAGTTATTCCAGCCACGGGCCTGCAGGCAGATGACCACAAACGAGCAGAACATGTTGGCAATACTGTCGGTTTGGTAGCCGTAACTAAACCAAAAGAAATTGGCTATGATCCCTATAAGAAAGCCGACACGACTTCGGTTGCCCAGTAAATACAGTGACAAAAAAGTAAAGCCCATGGCCGCCCAGTCACAGCCGTAAAAGTCCATTGCGTGTTGTTCAAAATACTCCATGGTGAGTCATGAATAACTACTGCCTTAGGGGCAAAACCGCAAAGATATTTCGTTTGGCATGTTTTTCAGCCGGTGAAATAATTCCCGCATCTGTGGGGAATTTCACGCATACTTACAGCCAGTGCCTAGTTGGAATTTGTTTTCGGCCTAGAAATGAAACAATAGCTCACTATTTTTGTTGGCATGAGGCATGCTTGAGCGTCTGTCTGGTATCGGGCCAAAGGAAGACTCCGTGAGTTGGGGCGTTACCTAAAACCGAAGAGGGTTAAAACATGTATGTAGTGGCACAACCTGTAGGTTTGCCCCTCAAATTTGAAGCGTTACCATTGGTTTAAAAGAAGAGGCAGATATTACGTTTCTTTTTTGTTTGAATGAGATGCCCAAGTTTAATTTATGATAATCAATGATTGCATATCAGTTCAAATTGTATAAGCTGGTGCGGATGAAGGAGTTGGTTCAGTTATGAGGAAAAAATCTTCCATTCGTGGTTTGACGCTAACGGAATTACTGGTAGTCATTACGATTATTGGCATATTGGCCTCACTGCTTCTTTCAGTTATCACTGGCCAGAAAAAAATTGCGAAGGCAAAGACCAAGTACATCGCGAACCGGGATGCATTAATGACTGAGGCTACCCACATGCAGTGGGACTACTACGACGTGAGTAATCCTTCTCAAGGGCGACGGATTTCAGAAATTTATTTTGATGAAAGTGTTCGGGATCAGGATTTACATTATATGTGGGAATTAGTTGAACCCAACTTTCACCTTCGAGACAGAATTGTATCTATAAAGCTTTTGGATTTACAAAAGACTGGTTTTGAAGATCATTGGATGACCAATATGATTGGTGTGTGGAGAGGGCAACCATACCGGCTGGAAGGATTGAAATTCCTGTCTCTTGATTATACTCAGGTCTCCGATAAGGGCATTAGTTTTTTGTATAAATATGATCCTGTCTTGCAACTAAACACTCTTCCTTTGCAGCCACACCTGATGAAGTATTACGCGATGACAAATTTACAGCAAATCAGTTTGCTCCGTTGTCCGAATATCACGAAGAAAGGGGTGGCTGACTTGAAGAAAGGGCTCCCGGGGATCGTGGTCATTACAGATTGGGATCCTAATCCTCAAGGGCAGGTATTCTAGTGATAAGGTTTGTTAGTCCGGCTGACTCACGCTAATATTTTCCTTGATCTAGTGGGTTGGTGTTGCCCTCATGGGGCATGAAACTTTTCAAGTCCTACACCCGCCGTGATATCCTAAAAGCCGGGGTCGCTTCAGCGTTTGCCTTTAATTTTTTCCCCTCACGCGTCTTTGGAGCCAATAACCGTATTGCGGTTGCCGGTATTGGGGCTGGGGGCAAAGGGACGGCCGATATCGCAGGGTCAGCAGCTGCTGGAGCTGACATTGTCGCATTGTGCGATGTGGATCCACGCCGGGCAGCGGGAACGATGAAAAAGTTTCCCAAGGCAAAGGTCTTTACTGATTTCAGAGTGATGCTCGATAAGTTTGGCAGAAGTATTGATGCCTGCACGATTTCCACCCCGGATCATACCCATGCTGTGGCCACCATGAAGGCGCTCCAGATGGGCAAGCATTGCTACACGCAGAAGCCGCTCACACACGACGTGTGGGAAGCACGTCAGCTGGTGAATCAGGCAGCCAAAGGCAACCTTAGCACCCAGATGGGTAACCAGGCACATGCAATGGAGCCGATTCGGCGTGTGGTTGAACTCGTGCGCGCAGGCATCATTGGCAATGTAACTGAGGCGCATATTTGGACCAACCGACCGGTTTGGCCGCAGGGCATTGAAGAACGGTTGCCCAAGGCAAAAATACCTGCAGGTGTGGATTGGGACTTGTGGTTGGGACCTGCTCCTTATCGGGATTATGGTGAAGGGTATCTGCCTTTTAAGTGGCGTGGTTGGTGGGATTTTGGAACAGGTGCCTTGGGCGACATGGCTTGTCACTTGATGGATATGGCTTGGTGGAGTTTGGATTTGGGCGTGCCGCACCATGTTGAAGCCCGGCATGGAGGCAACACCAAGGAAAGCCCACCCAATTGGGCGGTGATTGATTATCAGTTTGCTGCGCGTGGAAAGAAGCCACCGGTGAAATTGATTTGGTATGATGGCAAGAAAGATGGTATTCAAAATGCTCCTTCGAAGGATCTCACCGGTGGAGTTGAGATGGTGAAAGGCAAGGGAAGGCAAGGGAAGTTTGGAACGATGCTGATCGGAGATAAAGGGCGTCTTTTCTTTAATCGTTTCGCAAGTAACTGGATGGTGACCGGCCGTGATGTCGATGAGGTTAAGCACATTGAGGAAACTACGCCCAAGACGATTCCACGCGTAAAAAGCAATTATACCGAGTGGATTGATTTTGCAATGGGCAAGGGGCATGCACCTTTAAGTCGTTTTGAAGTTGCCGGACCCTATACTGAGGTGGTGCTCTTGGGTAATTTGGCCATTCGTGCCAGTGAACCGGTGGAGTGGAGTCCACAGAAAGGCGAAGCAAAGAGTGCCAAGGCCAACGGCTTTGTCCGCCGCAAATATCGCAAGGGCTGGGAATGGTAGATACTGGGCTGGGTTTGATTTTGCCCTTGCGTGAAACTAAACTCGAACGATACTCGGGCTCGATACCGTTTAACCCCGAATTTAATTTTCTGTTATGTCCAAAAGAACCCTAATCAAATCCTATACGCGACGCGACGTACTCAAGGCCGGTGCGGCTTCGGCGATCGCGGTAAATTTTCTCCCTTCACGAGTCTTTGGCGCAAACGAGCGCTTGACCATGGCCGGAATAGGCGTGGGCGGTAAAGGAGGTAGTGACATTAATGGTGCTGGCTCGGTGGGCGAGGTGATCGCCCTTTGTGATGTCGATTTTAACCGGGGTGGAGGTG
>CAZAIZ010000048.1:0-8870 GCA_964485275.1 uncultured Pedosphaera sp. | reverse complement strand
GGGGCGAAAGCGCATCGTCCGGCACCGTACTGATGGCCACCGTGAAGGGTGATGTGCATGATATTGGAAAAAATATCGTAGGTGTGGTGCTCGGTTGCAACGGTTATAAGGTGGTGGATCTCGGGGTGATGGTCGATTGTGGCACCATCCTAAAATCTGCTGGAGAACATAATGCCGACATTATTGGTCTCAGTGGGCTCATAACGCCCTCACTGGACGAGATGATCTTCGATGCCAGAGAAATGCAACGGTGCGGCTTGAAGATACCGTTACTCATTGGCGGCGCCACCACAAGCAAAGCACATACTGCCATCAAAATTGCGCCGATATATGATGGTCCAACTTGCCACGTGATGGATGCCTCGCTGGTGGTGGGGGTGTGTAATGATTTCTTAAGTGAAAAACGGTACGATGAATTCTGTAAAGAACTGGAGACAGAGCATGAGCGACTACGCGAACGATTTGCCTCCGGCAATGACGGGCGCAAGGACATCGTTCCCCTTGCCCAAGCCCGGGCTTCTGCACCAACCTATGATTGGGCGACCACGGAGATTCCTCGGCCCGAGGTACTTGGATTGCAACGCTTCGAGGATATTCCGCTGGAAGTTCTGGCCAGTTATATCGACTGGTCGCCCTTCTTTTGGGCGTGGCAGTTGCATGGAGTGTATCCAACCATTTTCACCAAGCCCGAAGAAGGTAGGGAGGCAAGGAAACTTTTTGACGATGGCAAGCGAATGCTGGAGGATATTATCGCCCATAAGCGCCTGCGACCGCGGGCAGTGGCCGGGTTCTGGCCGGCGAACACGTCTGGGGATGACGTGGAGGTATACAGTAATGAAAACCGAGCCGATACGATTGCGCGGTTCCATTTCCTGCGTCAACAACGTCAGAAACGCGATGGTCAGGTCTGCCGTTCGCTAGCAGACAATGTGGCGCCAAAGGATAGTGGACGCATCGATTACTTTGGCGGTTTTGTGGTAACCGCCGGGAGTGAAGTGGATGAGCTTGCAGCGACCTTTCGCAAAGAGGGTGACGATTACACAGCCATTATCGTGCAGGCCCTTGGCGATCGTTTGGCCGAGGCCACGGCAGAATACCTGCACAAGATCATGCGCGATCAATGCGGCTTTGGGAAGGACGAGGGGCTTGCGGCAGGCGCTGCGATTGACGAGGAACAGGCAAAGTTCCTAATAGGGGAAAAATACTGTGGAATACGCCCTGCAGCGGGGTATCCATCCTGCCCGGACCACAGTGAAAAGGGAACTCTTTGGACACTACTAGATGCTGAGGCTATTACCGGGGCCACCCTGACCACAAGTTATGCCATGAATCCTCCGTGTACTGTGAGCGGTTTTTATTTGAATCATCCTGAGGCGCGGTACATTAATTTGGGTCTGATTGGGGAGGATCAAGCTAGTGATTATGCCCAGCGGAAGGATATTCCATTAACAGAGGCTGAAAAGTGGTTGAGGCCGTATTTAGGTTATGATGAGCAATAACATGAAAACATACCGTGCGTTCACCTTAATTGAGCTTTTGGTGGTGATTGCCATCATTGGTATTTTGGCTGGTTTACTTTTGCCGACACTGGCCCGGGCTAAAAAGATGGCCATGAGTGCTCAGAATAAAAACAACCTCAAGCAGATAGCCAATGCGGTTACGATGTATGCCGATGATCATGGAGGGATGGTAGTGGGTATAGGTGAATCGAGTGGACGGTATTTTTTTGGTAAATACAATGGTGCTGGCTCGAGAGTCGATTATTCAGATGGATATCTTAGTGAATACGTCAACGATAGTGCCAACGTCTGGCGGGATCCGTCGTTTAATTCCTATAGCAGACGCGCAAAAGGCCATACATGTAGTTACGCTTTCAATAGCCACTATTTGAACGAAATAGAGGAGCAGGGAAATTGGTGGGAACCGAACTATGGCTACGTGTACCGCGGTCTGGATACACAGATCATGGAGTCCCCGGTGGAAACGGTGTTCTTTGGTGATTCAGCACGCAACTGGATGGGCCCTCTAGAAGAGAACTGGTTTTGGACACCTCCTTCAGAGGCCAGAGCCTGGGCCGGGTGGGAAACAGCCTATACGCATTTTCGCCATAAGGGGAAGGCAACAGTGCTTTGGGGTGACGGTCATGTGGAGATGGTTGCTCCTGACCAAACCTACCCGGTTAATGATGACAATCTTGGTTATATTTGTGATACCAACGATCGCTTTTTCAAGGCAGTGAAGTAGTGATGAGTAGTGCACAGATAATCATTATTCTCGTGGCCGTTGCAGCGGTTGGGGTCTTTGGATATCTGCGTTCAGACAATAACGAATATACCGAGCGCGAGGTGGCACTTGACTCGGTTGAGGCAAAGAATGCGGAGGTGATTTTTCAACAGCTCGCCAAATCGACCAACCACCTTGGCCAATATATTAGCCAAAAGGCCAGTCCGGTGGTTCAGAAGATGCTCTTGCGCAGTGCGATTGCTTTAAAGGATTCGGGAAAGGTTACGTTAACTGGCGCGCATTGGTCTGGCGAGTACCTGAAGGTTCAGGTCAAAACGACAACAGAAACTGACCCCAACGCTCCACACTGGTTTACACTGGAGAAGGAGGCTAAGGGCAGATTAAAACTGCTAGGTGTTCAATAATGATATGAAAGACAATAAACACATCGCTTTGCTGTTGGGCCTCATGGTTGTTTTTACTGCTATGCGCTGGCCAGGGTTATTGCCTTGGAACTTTAGTCCGGTTTACGCAATATGTTTCTGCGCCGGGGCATATTTCAAGGGAGTGCGTTCATGGCTTGTGCCGGTGGCCTTAATGTTTGTGAGTGATGTGGCCATGAACTATTTTCATTGGAGTACCCAGGGTTTTTCAATCTTTAACGGGTATATGCTGGCAAACTATGTATTGTATCTTGGGTTGGTGGCACTGGGTTGGATGATCACAGATAAACGGTCCCCTGCAGTGTTGATAGCCGGAGGGATACTGGGGGCTTGTGGATTTTTCTTTGCCTCCAACATAGTGGCTTGGATGGGTAATCCGGTTTATGCAAAGACATGGACCGGGTTGGTACAATCCTTCACGGTGGGTCAGCCGGGTTTTCCGCCACCAATTATGTTCCTAAAGAATACGGCTTTTTCCGGTGCGTTATTTACCGCAATAATTGTGCATACTGTCTGCTATGCACGTAGTAGTGATAATTCAGCAGAAGAATTTCAGTTGAAAGTTTAGTGGCCTGCACCGATTTGGGCGTCGATAGAGCTGATAATCTTTTGACTCCAATGATCGAGCTGCGCGGAATCTTTTCCTTCCAAGAGCAATCTTACTTTGGGCTCAGTTCCCGAATAGCGCAGGAGAACCCGTCCCCCGGCAGATTGCAAGG
Organism: uncultured Pedosphaera sp.; assembly: GCA_964485275.1. Classification (GTDB taxonomy): domain Bacteria; phylum Verrucomicrobiota; class Verrucomicrobiia; order Limisphaerales; family UBA1100; genus UBA1100. Next base: position 5,485 of record CAZAIZ010000048.1, on the reverse strand, counting down.
CGGTTTCGGCTTCAGTCACTAGTGCGGATACCCTCTCCAGTTCCTCAATGGGTTTCTTTTCTGTGACGCGCAGGTTGGTGAGTTTTTGAGGGAAGCGCTTCCAGCATTGGGCGATATTGGAAAGGGACTTCTGCTTGCTGATCATGATGCGAAGGATTTGTAAGGCAGCGACCAACCCATCACCGGTAGAGGCGTGGTCGCTAAAGATGAGGTGGCCGCTTTGCTCCCCGCCGAAATTATAGCCTTCTGAGAGCATTTTATCGATCACGTGTTTATCGCCCACGGGAGTGCGTACGACTTTGCCTCCTGCACTATTAATGGCTTCATCCAGGCCGGCATTACTCATAACAGTGGATACAAGTGTATTCTGTGCGAGTGATCCTTCTGCCAGCATCTCCAGGCCGGCAATGGCCATGATGTCGTCGCCGTCGATGAGTTGGCCGGTTTCATCACACAAAATAACCCGGTCAGCATCTCCATCATGCGCGATGCCAATATCGGCTCCATTCTCCTGAACCCAATTACACATTTTCTCTGGGTATAGGGATCCACAGTCCGCGTTGATATTAGACCCGTCGGGCCGGTTGCCATATGTGATGACATTAGCTCCCAGTTCGCGAAGGGTACATGGCGTGGCCTTGTAGGCTGCACCGTGGCCGCAGTCGACGACAATGGTTACGCCTTCGAGAGTTTGTCCGCGTGTAAAAGAGCGCTTGGCGTATTCGACATAGCGCCCGAGGGCGTCGTCGATACGGATGGCCTTTCCAATGGCTCCGGCAGTGGGTCGCACATCGTCGATTTCGCCGCTGAAGACAAGGTTTTCAATTTGTTCCTCAATTGAATCGGCCAGCTTATAGCCAACGTGGCTGAAAAACTTGATGCCATTGTCATCATAGGGATTGTGGGAGGCGGTGATAACAATACCTGCATCGGCGCGAAGACTATTGGTAATACGGGCTACACCGGGAGTCGGGAGAGGGCCGATAAATAGTACATCTACACCCATGGAGAGAATTCCACTCGAAATGGCGTTTTCGAGCATGTATCCTGATAGGCGTGTATCTTTACCGATGACAATCTGGTGTTTCTTACGGTTGCGCGATTCGGGGTTAAGATTTTTGAAGACATGAGCCGCGGCTCGTCCGAGTTTAAGGGCGGTTTCGGCAGTGACCGGTTCCACATTGGCCTTGCCGCGCACTCCATCGGTCCCGAATATTTTATTCGTTGATGGATTCATTGTTATCAACTGGATTTGGATTCGAAAGGGCAGGTGCGGATTGTTTAACTGTAACGGGTTGGATTTTTTTATTGGCGTTGGTATAGGACAGGCCTGCAGCAGTCTTGATGATGAACCACACCATGATGGCCAGTACAAGTGACAAAACTTTCAATAGAAAGTTACTCATGCCTTTTGATTGGGGATCAGTTTCCAAGACTATTTTATACTCGGTTTAGGTCTGATTTTTTTCTCAATAATTGCGATTAGTTCGCGGAAAGATTCGCGGAGTCGGCTGGTGCGGGCCGTTTGAGTGTCTGCCGGAGGAGTGCTGACTTTCAGCATTTCAGTGAGGAAATCTTTCAATTGCTTGAGTGATACTTGCCGGTATAAGGCCCCATTATGGCTGTAGGAAATATCGCCAGTTTCTTCAGACACAATCACCACAATGGCGTCGGTTTCTTCGCTGAGTCCGATTGCTGCACGATGCCGGGTACCCAGGGTGTTATTGATGTCAATTCGTCGGGTAAGCGGAAAGATACAGGAGGCATACATGATGCGGTCTCCTCGAACGACTACACCCCCATCATGCAGTGGCGAATTGGGAAAGAAAATAGAATCGAGCATTTCCGGAGTGAGGGCACAGTCGATCAGGACCCCACTTTTTGTCTCCTGATATACATCCACAGTGCGTTCAATGGCAACAATACTGCCAACGCGTTTACGTGAGAGTTGGTTGGTAGCCTGTACAACGGCGTCGACATCCAGCGGGCTATCTTCATCGGAAGAAAAAATAGGGAGGTTGCCGAGTTCAGCCAGAAGTCGGCGGAGCTCGGGTTGGAAGATGATCAGAATTGCCACGGTGGTGAATAGGAACAATTGTTGCAGTAACCATCTCAGCACCTGGAGCTCTAACAGGGCGATCAAGGTGGTGAGTCCAATCAGGATCAGGAAACCCAACACAACGGGCCAACCACGGGATCTCTGGAGAAAAGTGAATGCATAGTAAATTCCAACGGCTAAGGCACTAATTTCCACGATCGCGCGAATAATCCACATCCAATCGAGTTTGATCCACTCCCACATGGTGTTGATCCACTCAGGGATGTCTGAGACCTGTGGTATTTCTGTGGCTAGAATGAATTGGAATGGATCCATTGCTAATTGGTTGCTGCCCAAATCTTCAGGGCCTGCACGGTCTCCTCTACATCATGTGTGCGAATGATGGCCGTTCCGGCTTGGGCGGCACGACAGGCACTGGCCAAACTGCCGGGCAGGCGATCATTTACTTCAGCTCCAGCGAGTTCTCCGATAAATGATTTGCGTGAGGCACCCACCGCCAAAGGTCGCTCCATTCTTGTAAGGCGTTCAAGCCCTTTCAGCAACGCCAAATTATGCTCCAATGTTTTCCCAAAGCCAATTCCTGGATCCAAAACCACCTGTTGAAGGCTCATTCCCCAATCGGGCCAACGTTTCATCCGGCAGTTGAAAAATGCTTCCACATCATCGAGTACATCAATGTATTTTGGATTTCTTTGCATGGTTTCTGGTCTTCCCTGCATGTGCATAGCCACATAGCCTGCGGTCGTTTCGGCTACAAGTTTCCACATGGTCTCATCCTCGCGGTTGGCTCCAATATCATTGATGATAATGGCACCCGCCTCTAATGCTGCTTTGGCAACAACCGTTTTTTGTGTGTCAATAGAGATTGCAGCCTCGGTTTGGTTAGCCAGTTTTTCTATCACAGGAATAACCCGTTTTAATTCTTCCTCCTGATTGACCGGTTCTGCTCCCGGGCGAGTGGATTCGCCGCCAATGTCGAGAATGTCCGCACCTGACTCTGCAAGGTGCAATGCATGTTGAATTGCTGATTGTGGAGTTTCATACCTTCCCCCATCGGAAAAGGAATCCGGTGTGACATTGACGATGCCCATAATTAGCGGTGCTTGGGGAAATTCCCACACGCGATCGACAGCACGCCAAATCATGACCTAGTAACCGTTGCTGTCGGTGGCTTTTTCAATCAGCTCAATTTCATAGCCTTCCGGGGCGTCAATAAAAGCAAATCCTCCACCTGATTCCTTCATGTGTGGTCCATCCGAGTACTCTATACCGTGTGCCTGAATGTGTTTTTCAAAATCGGCAAGGCTTTCTACTTCAAAGGCCAGATGAGTGAGGTCTTCCTGAACCTGAACACCACCACTGCTCGGATAGGAGCAAATCTCGATTTCCTCCTCGCTATTTGGGGTAGCTAAAAAGACCAGTTCTGAGCCCCGCGGAGATTTGTGTCGACGCGTCTCGGTCAGCCCCAGGATTTCTGTATAAAACTTAATGGTGCTTTCCAGATCATCTACCCGGTAGCGGGTATGTAGCAGTTTTTTAACGATAGCCATGGCCCAAGGATGCCAACACTGCTGAACAGGAGCAAGACTTGTGACATTATCTTTGTCTGTTTACCCTTGATTCAAATGGAGTGAAATGAATGAATCGGCTTCTGGCCATGTTACGGATTGGATTTTTATTTGTCTTGTTCAGCTTTGGGGTTAAGGCAGCGGTTGTTCCACCCTTGCAAATGGAAAGCCGTGGAGTGCCGGGTATTTCTGAAGAGCTTGCGGCTAAAGTGAAGCCATACCTCGATATCCGTCCAGTGCGGTTTCAGGATTGGCACGTTTCTGGAACCAATATCACAGTTCTGGTTATCCAGCGTCCTGAAAAAGGGCAGGTCAATCAGTTGCATGTGCTCAATAAACCAAGGGAAAAACCGAGGCAGATTACCTTTGGCAAGGAGCCGGTGCGTAGTGCTGAGCTCAATCCGGTGAATGATCGGTCAATGATCTTCTTGCGTGATGAAGGCGGTAGCGAACGTTACCAGTTGTTTCATTACGATTTGGGTACAGGCAAAACCCTTCGTATTACTGATGGCAAAAACCGCCACACCGGTGCCCGATGGTCCCCTAAAGGTGACCGCATTGCATACTTTTCTCCCAAACGAAACAGGCGTGATAATGATTTATACGTTGCGGACCCGCTTCACCCTGATAGCGAAAAGCTGCTTCTCAAACTCAGTGGTGGAGGATGGTGGATTGAGGATTGGTCGCGCGATGGGCGCCTTTTTCTGCTCATGGAGTATATATCCATCAATGAGTCGCGCATCCACATTGTCGACGCGCAATCGGGGGAGATATCTCCTCTTACACCCAAACTGAAGGTTCAGGTGAGTTATCAAAATGCGCGTTTTGATCCGCGCCTTAGAGCCGTTTTTTTTACTTCTGATGATGGGTTTGATTTTCAGCGGTTGACCCGGTTGGACTTGGGGACGGGTGAATATCGTTTTTATTTGCCACAGGTAAAGTGGGATGTGGAATCTCTGGAGATTTCCCCTGATGGCCGCACTCTGGCAGTGGCAACCAATGAGGGAGGGGCAAGTAGACTGCACTTTCTAAATACTGGAAGCGGTGCGGAGCAGTGGAAACCCAAAATGCCTGTTGGTGTGATCGACCGTCTTCATTGGGGGTCGAAGAGCGAACTGATGTACGGTTTTAGTTGGGCGTTATCTCCAGGGCAAGCAATATACCTTGATGTGCCCAATCAGGAGAAACTAAAGTGGCTGGAGACGGATCTGCCCAGACTTGATGTTGACCGTTTTAGTGATCCCCGTCGTATTGAATGGCGTAGTGCCGATGGGAGTAAATTTGATGCGTGGATTTATTTACCTGGCCAGTGGATTAGCGGTCGTTTTGTTTCGACTCAACCGACCCGACCTTCGCCGGTGGTTGTCCTGTTTCACGGTGGACCGGAAAGTCAATTTAGACCCCGATTCTTGGGGCGCTATAATTATTTGACCACCGAGGAACAAGCTGTGCTCATTTGCCCTAATGTGCGCGGTTCCCGTGGCTATGGTAAAAGGTTTTTGAAAGCGGATAATGGCCGGGAACGGGAAAAGGTGCTGCTGGATATCGAACGAATATACAATGTAATTGCTGCTAATCCTTCACTGGATCAAGATCGCATTGCCGTGATCGGAGGTAGTTACGGTGGGTTTATGTCACTACATAGCATGGTAAAGATGAATAATTTTATCAAATGCGGAGTGGACGTGGTGGGGATTTCCAACTTTGTAACCTTCCTGGAAAATACCAGTGAATATCGCCGGGATTTACGTCGGGCAGAATATGGCGATGAACGGTTGCCTGAGATGCGGAAATTCCTCCAGCAACTATCACCTCTCACACACGTGGATAAAATTACAAGGCCCCTGCTTATTGTACA
>CAZAIZ010000047.1:0-8896 GCA_964485275.1 uncultured Pedosphaera sp. | reverse complement strand
CTGATGGGCATTCAAAAGAACATCCCGCAACTCAGCTAGCCCACTCTGGTTCGCTCTATTTATGATAAGCTGATTAGGATTCGCACGACCATCGGGCCGTACGGCCATTGCCTCTCCTCCGCAAATCAACTTGGCACCACTTTCACCAAAGCGTTGCCACCGACGTCTCATTGGATCGGTTACTCCTCCTTCGGTGGTCCCATCCCAGCCTTCCATTGGATGAACTGCCACTCGATTACCTATTATTTTACCATTTATTTTCAGCCCTTGAAGCGGCTGGCCAATGGGTGAATCCTCTCGAGCAATCTCATCCTCACAGGGGATATCCAATCCAAGAGACTCTATATGCTGTTGAAAAGCAGTAACCGTCTTGAGCGACGGAATACGGGTCAATTTGTAGGATTCGCTCATGCACCGGGCATCTGTTCAATAATGTGGCGCAGGATTTCATGATCTGAAGCGGGCCGTTCGGGCGACTCCGGGTGGGTATCATCACACTCCAGAAACCCCCGCAATTTAAGGAACATCGCCGCCGAATGCTTGTAGGCCGGTACAGGCGGACGAAATGTAAGGAACCCGAGATACTGCAACCAATCATTCAATTCGTAGAACGCCGGATCACCAGCCGCCCAAGCCGCATCCCGTTTAGCGAACACATCCGGCGCAAAGGTGCTGAGGCCGAGCAGATAATCGCTACCATACATCACCATATCGATCGCCAGGTCGTTGCCGGTGAACACGCTAAACTCCGGCCGCAGTTCATCTCGCAGCATCAGCCGTTGCCATTCAAGTTCACGACTAAGAGACGAATGTTTTGCCCCAATCAGACGATCAATACCCAGTAAACCGCGGTAGACATCCAGTGAGTAAATCTTACCAAAAGGTGCAAACACATCACTCAACTCAAACCCTATGATCCCGTCAGAGTTCTCAGCCAGCTTCTCATACCCTCCAACAATATCTTCTTCATTTTGACCGGTAAGCCCGTAACTTTGGAATATAACCGGTACTCCTCCATACGACTGGATGTTTTCCATTTGGCGCAAATATCCACCAACGTTGAAATCCTCCCCAGGGTGATCACCAACAAATGCGCCGGCCACAAAGTCATTTGTCTCGGCGCGCGTGAGTTTCAATGCTCGCTCGCGCGTGGCATCGTTGATGAGATTGCCATAACCGGTGTCCATATTTACCGCGGGCGCAAGGCCAGCAGTTACAGTGCGTTGAATATGCTCGGTGAAACCCGTCCAATCAGGGTCCCCGTTCTCCTGAAAAGGCAGTAAAACAGCTGAAATACCGCGAATTTTCCGGCGAGGCCGAAGCATGGAAACAGGATCAATTACCTTACCGCCCACAACACTTCTTATATTTTTTCCCGCTGCCACAAGTGCAGGGGTCGTTACGCCCAACCTTGGGGCCAGAGCGCACTGGTCGAGCCCTCACTTCCTCATCACTAACCTCTGCATTCGCTTGACTCACCATATCCTGTTCCAGCCCCAGGGCACTGGCCATCGCATGACTGGCCTGGGTAGGCAAACTGCCAAGAAGTTTCAGGACTGAATCCAGACTGGAGGCGGTCAAAAAGATATTGCGGCAAATCTGCTCGTTAATGTTACTCATCAAGTCCTGGAACATATCCCGTGCCTCGGTCTTGTACTCCACCAGTGGATCTTTTTGACCGTACGAACGCAAATGTACCGACTGCCGAAGCCCATCCATGGCATACAAATGCTCTCGCCACATCCGGTCTACTGCCGTCAGGATTGTGTAACGCTCGGCGCTTCCTAAGGCATCAGGATCCTCTGTTTGTATTTTAATTTCATACACATCATGCACCGCGCCGATGATGGTCTGACACAAGGCATATTGCTTCTTGGATAACTCATCGTAAACACTTCCCTCAGGCGGATCCTCCGAAGCCTTATCTGCAGAATTCTTGAAATTTCCTTCACTGAGGCCTACCGGGAAAGTTTGGTTCACCCATTCGGACAAACCTTGATAATCCGCCTCCGACTCGGAATCAAAATACTCCTGGATATAACCACGCACCCGTTCAATGACCACTTCCTCCACAATGTCAAACATCCGGTCACGCACATCATCTCCATTGATGATTTCGTTTCGGAATCCGTATAACCGCTCACGCTGCTTATTCATCACATCATCGTATTCCAAGGTACGACGACGCATTTGATAGTGATGCTGCTCCACTCGTTTCTGTGCAGTTTCAATCGATCGATTAAGCCATGGATGAGCAATTTCCTCATCATCCTCCATGCCTACTTTTTGAAGCATCGATGTCATTTTCTCACTGTTGCTGTAGAGCCGCATCAGATTATCTTCCAAGCTAAGGAAGAAGTGCGAGCTACCCGGATCACCCTGTCGGGCACAACGCCCGCGCAACTGCCGATCGATACGCCGCGACTCGTGTCGTTCGGTTCCCAGAACATGCAGTCCCCCGAGCTTACTGATCCCCTCAGCAAGTTTAATGTCTGTTCCCCGGCCTGCCATATTTGTAGCAATGGTCACAGTACCACGCTGTCCGGCTCTAGAAACAATCTCAGCCTCAGATTCATGATGTTTCGCGTTCAATACACTGTGGGTTACCCGGGCGTGATTAAGCAATCGGGATAACATTTCGCTGGTTTCCACAGCCACTGTTCCCACCAGAATGGGTCGACCCTCGTTATGAATTCTTTTTACTTCGTCGACCACCGCCTTGTACTTCACTTTTTCGGTGAGATAAATGGAATCATCTTTATCATCGCGCAAACACGGGCGATTGGGTGGAATCACCAGAACCCCCAACTTGTATATATCGAAAAACTCGGCCTGCTCGGTCTCCGCTGTGCCCGTCATGCCTGCCAGCTTGGTATAAAGTCGAAAATAATTCTGGATAGTAATGGTGGCGTAGGTCTGGGTCTCTTCCTCAATCCTGACACTCTCCTTGGCCTCCACAGCCTGATGCAAACCGTCACTCCACCGCCGTCCTTCCATTGGGCGACCTGTATTCTCATCCACAATTACGACCTTGTTCTCCCGTACGATGTACTGGGTATCCCGCTCATATAAGCAATAGGCCTTAACTAATTGGGAGGTCACGTGAATCCGCTCAGCACGGACCTCGGCTTCAGTCTGCACACGCTGCTTTTCTGCCAAACGTTGTTGAGGCGACAAAGACTCATTGGCATCAATTTCATGATGCGCCGTGACAATGTCCGGCATCATGAAGGCATCGGCATCGTTGGGACTCAGGAAGTTGCGGCCCTTCTCGGTTAAATCAGCATCATGCCCTTTTTCATCAATGGCAAAAAAGAGCAGCTCTTTTTGCCCATAGAGCTCCTTTTTCGTCTGGTCCTTGTGCAACTCCATCTCCGCCCGCTCCAAGCGGCGGCGGTTTGCCGGGTCCACCTTGGCCTCCAAAAGCCCCGAATTCTTGGGCTGGCCTTGTTGCACACGATAAAGCAAAAGGCCGATCTGATGTTCGATATCTGGATTCTCGTTGTCACCCAACTTGGCTGATAACTCCTTTACTTCAGAGAGGTACTTGTCACACAACCGTTTTTGCTGTCGAACCAAATCTTGAATACGAGGTTTCAGTTCGCCATACAAACGCTGGTCCTGCTTGACCATGGCCGGTCCACTAATGATTAGGGGAGTGCGCGCCTCATCAATGAGAATCGAATCCACCTCATCCACGATGGCGAAGTAATGACCGCGTTGGACCTGTTCAGCCGCACTTTGAGCCATCCCGTTATCACGCAGATAATCAAACCCGAATTCAGAATTGGTACCATAGGTAACGTCCCTCCCATAATGCTCGCGACGCTCACTGGGCGATTGATCGTGTTGAATGCAACCAACCGTAAGACCCAGAAAGGTATAGAGCGCCCCCATCCACTCCGAGTCACGGGCAGCCAAATAATCATTAACCGTCACCACGTGAACCCCGCGCCCTGTCAATGCATTGAGATATACCGGCAAGGTTGCCACCAAGGTTTTACCCTCACCGGTGGCCATTTCGGCAATGTTACGCTTATGGAGGGCATAACCACCAATTAACTGCACATCAAAGTGCACCATTTCCCATAAAATATCGTGCCCTCGCACTTCAATTGTTTTACCGCACAAACGCTTGGCCCCTTCCTTCACTACGGCGAAGGCCTTGGGCATCAATTCATCCAAATGGCGGGCCAAAATGTCATTATCCTCAACAGACCCCAGCTCTTCCTGCCATTGTTTGGTTAGGCGGCGCAAATCATCATCACTCAGCGCCGTCAACTGATCCTCAAAGGAGTAAACCTGCGAGGTGAGCGTTTTATTAATACGCGCAACTTCACGATCATTCTTTGTTCCGAAGATTTTTTTGATTAAACCAATCATGGCAAAAACGTCAGGAACCGGCGAAACTAGGGGGTTTTCAGTAAAAGGTCAAAGCAATCTGCCGCTAAACCAGATGTATAAGCTCTTCTTCGAAATTCACCTCGGGGCAAGCGTTTACCCCGTATCCTGAAGATCCCCCTCTATCCCCTGAATAAATATTCGTTATCCACCTCCAAATCAAAGCCTCGGTAGGAATTCCCATTGATCAGAGCATTCAGCCAGCATGTCTTCACAGAAGACAGCACTTATCAATATGCTTTCAATCCATTACGAGCAGCGAATTGGCGGGTACTGGACTGGCACAATTTGATAAACGTCTCTCCTGACCAAGCAATTGAACGCCCTTTCAAGTACAGAACACCCCATTGCCGCTTGAGCTTGCGACGGCCCAGAGGCAGAGCCACCAAAGATTTCTCCTTGAGTTCATCCTGGGCAACCCAAGCCGGTAAAATAGTGATGCCCAATCCCAATTTTACCAGTTCTTTTATTGCAGACATACTCCCCAAATCAATCACTGATTTTATAACCACCCCTTCATTTTTAAAATGACTTTCAATCTGCTCATAGATGCCGCTGTAGCGCGTAAAAGAGGGTGATAATGACTGCGATCGTTGCCAGCTGGTACTCGAATTATATAAAATATATTGCTGCCGCGAAACCTCTGTACGTTTGATTCGCCTTGCCTTTGCCCACGGATGGTCCGGACTCACCACAAAAACCAGTTCATCATCAAATAACGGAGTAAAATTGTCATCGGAATCCGGTTCCCTACCCCAGGTTATCGCCACATCAATCTTATTGTTATGAAGTAACTCTATAATTTCAGAGGTATTCGCCGGAATAATAGTTAAATGACATTTCGGAAATTCTTTCTGAAACTCTCTCAAGATTGAAGGCAGAATATGCTGGCAGGCTGCTGCAGTAGCCCCTACACGCAACCTCCCATGGCCCCATTCACCAAGTTTGTTGAGTTCGGATCTGGCTAAGATCATCTCATTGAATATATTTTCGGCCCGTTCATGAAACTGTTCTCCGGCCTGGGTGAGCAGCACCTTTTTCCCCACTCTGTCTAAAAGGCGACAGCCCAAATCCTCCTCCAAAGCCCTAATCGCATGACTCACAGCCGACTGGGTCAGGGACAATTTCTTTGCGGCCTTGGTAAAACTACCCATGTGAACCAACACCAAAAATGCCCTTACCTGACGACTATCCAGAGGATTATTGGAATATGAATCTAATTCATTCATAAAGCTAAAATAATGAAAGCAGATTAGAAGCCAAAATGGGCATTTGGCACACCTTATGCGGGAGAAGTGCATGGAGGCTGGGCCTGTAGACTACTTTTTTATCTCGCTTACGTTAATAACTGTCGCAATTGCGGCCGTTTGCATGCTTGCGATGTAAGAATCTCTTCGGAGAATAATTTCCCTTGGAACAGTTGGGGACTCACTGTTTACCCTCCCTGCATGAGCGAAAAATGCCGACTGGTGTCGGTCAATCAATTGCTAAAGCAGAAAGACGTTGCAGCAGGAGATCACGTCCAACTTCAGGGATGGGTGCGTACCCGCCGTGACTCCAAGGCGGGGCTTTCCTTTGTTCAACTGCATGATGGATCCTGCTTCGACCCGGTTCAACTGGTGGCTCCGGATGAACTCGATAATTATGAGGATGAAATTATGCACCTCACCACCGGCTGCTCGGTCATTGTCCAAGGCGAAGTGGTTGCTTCAGAAGGCAAGGGACAAAGTGTGGAGGTTCTGGCCTCTTGCATTGAGCCAGTGGGCATGGTTGAGGATCCTGAGACCTATCCGATGCCCGCCAAGCGTCACACCTTTGAATATCTACGTGAACAGGCTCACTTGCGAGTCCGCACCAATGCTTTCTCAGCCATGGCGCGCGTCCGCCACTGCTTGGCCAATGCCATTCATCAGTACTTTCATGAGAACGGTTTCTTTTGGGTCCATACCCCCATCATTACGGGCAGCGACTGTGAAGGAGCGGGCGAAATGTTTAGGGTCAGTTCACTCGATCTGGCAAACCTTCCCCGCACTGAAAAAGGCGAGATCGATTTTACACAGGATTTTTTTGGCAAGGAAACAAACCTGACCGTATCCGGCCAACTCAATGTGGAGAGTTACTGTCTGGCCTTAAGTAAAGTTTACACCTTTGGCCCCACCTTTCGGGCGGAAAATTCCAATACCTCGCGGCATCTGGCTGAATTCTGGATGATAGAGCCGGAGATTGCTTTTGCCGATTTATCGGATGACGCAGATTTGGCCGAGGACTTTCTTAAATGCATCTTCAAGAAACTGCTCAATGAGCGGGCCGATGACATGGCGTTCTTCCAGCAACGGGTGGACAAGGAATGCATTCAAAGACTCGAGAAATTCGTCGAGGCCAGTTTTGAGCGCATGGATTACACCGATGCTATCTCCCGGCTGGAAAAAGCCGTGGCAGACGGCCACAAATTTGAGTTTCCGGTTAAATGGGGCATGGATCTGCAGAGCGAACATGAACGTTGGCTGACTGAGGAACACATCGGACGACCTGTGGTCGTGATGAATTATCCCAAGGACATCAAGGCCTTTTATATGCGCATGAATGATGATGATAAAACGGTGGCGGCCATGGATGTACTGGCCCCGGGCATTGGGGAAATTATTGGCGGCTCCCAACGCGAGGAACGGCTGCATGTTCTGGATGCTCGTTTGGAGGAGCTAAATCTGAATAAGGACGATTACTGGTGGTACCGTGATTTAAGAAAGTACGGTACGGTCCCACACGCAGGATTTGGGCTTGGTTTTGAACGCACCCTCATTTTCGCCACCGGTATGGCCAATGTACGGGATGTCATCCCTTTCCCAAGGACGCCCAGAAGCGCAGCGTTCTAGGCATATTTAAAATAAAATTACTGGTTTGCCTCGATAACTTCCTGCATCTCCTTAGCAATCTTTTGGGCTATTTCAGTAGTCTTAGGATTCCCATCTCCATCAAATATCTCGTCACAGGAGAAACTTATTTCCCTCTTCACTTTGTCCTGAAACGTAATCATTTTGAAGTAATCAGCCACTGATTTTTCCTGCAAATCAAAAATAATGGTACATTCCGTAGTAGTGCCATTTTGAATTAGATTCAAATCCATGCAATCAAGCTCACTCTTCAAGGCTTGCGGAGGCACAAATCTGTCAGAATAGTAATGATCCCACGTGCTGGTCTCCTGCGAAAAGCGAAGCTCGGCTTCGCATGCCTGCCAAATGGCAAAAAATTCGCGGTGAGGATTCACCTGCAATAATATTCGCTCTTCGGGGTCTAGGGCATTGGGTACATCAACCTTAACAACCAAAGCCCATCCTGTATGACCTGAACTACTCGAAAGTCTGCAATTGGATGGCAAGCATGTTGAAAACTCGTATTTGTGAGCTTCCCCCGGCTTCAAGGAGGTGTTTCTCTCCAATTGTTTCTGATCAATAGTATCGTAGTGTGTAGTTCGATTATCTCCACTACCAGTGGTGTAGGACTCCTCAAGTTCTACGGTTATCTCACTGGCATTTTGTTCATACTTTCCACCAGCAATAATCAGCTCACAACTTACCGGATCACCTTGGTTATATTCTGATTGATTGGGTTGTATGGTTATATCACAACCTGAAATATTGAAGGTTCTTCTGAGCGCATTAAACATTATTTATCTCCATGGATGATTGTTGGAAGTTCTCTCGGGACAAAAAACTACCAGACGCCAAGAAACCCATCCACTATAATCGGAAGCCAAAATTATAGTAGTGCGGTTAAAAGACAATCCCCCGAAGCCTTTATTTCTCCTCTTTTTCCGGCTCGGTCTCCTCAGGATACTCGCCCAACTTGCCGAAGGACTCCACCCTGCCATCAACAAGGCGTAATTCATACTGGCGGTTTTTTTCCTTCACCTTTCCGATACCGAGCACACCGATATAGAGAGCTGATTCATTATAATAAAGACTCTCCAGATTACCCTTGGCTGAAGTGCGGTGGGGTTTACCCAGAATCTTTACCGCTTCATCGCGCGGCATCCCGATTTTAATGTCATTAAAGGAAACCCGTTTACTGGGGAGCACCACACAGCCGGCAAATAAAACAACCACACATAGCGACAGAAAGTGTTTCATGAGTCGACTCTAGCCTATCTTACTTGACGACGAAACAAGATATTACCACGCCCATCTACTGCAAAAGGTTCGTACCCCTGGACCATCAAACCTTTTTCTGGTTGAGGTTTTCCCGCGATGGCCGAGTAACTTTTCACCTCCCAAACCTGACTGGGATTCCATGGCATTCCTCCACCGCCCATTCCGGGTAAACCCACCCCCGCGCGACCAACGGGCAAACCGGTCACAGGATCGACTTGTGCCGCTCGAGGCGCAGCCCCTCTCCCACCTCCACCCAAAGGCAGTCCGGTGAAGGGATCCACTCGACCGGGAACACCACCGGGAACACCACCGGGAACACCACCGGGAACACCACCGGGAACACCACC
>CAZAIZ010000046.1:0-8952 GCA_964485275.1 uncultured Pedosphaera sp. | reverse complement strand
GCTCGAGTACTATGTGAAACTTGCCAAGGAGCTCGAGAAAATGGGGGCCCACACCCTGTGTATTAAAGACATGGCGGGAATATGTCGGCCCTATGCTGCCCACAAGTTAGTGAAGGTATTGCGCGAAGAAGTTGGGTTGCCAATTCATTTTCACACTCATGATACCAGTGGGGTGAATGCGTCGTCAGTACTCAAAGCTGCAGAGGCCGGTGTGGATATAGTGGATTTGGCAATCGCGTCTCTATCCGGCTCAACCAGTCAGCCGAATCTCAACAGTGTTGTAGCCGCGCTAGACCATACCCCGAGGGAAACAGGGCTTAATCTTGGTACATTGAATGAGTTTTCCGATTACTGGGAGCAGGTCCGTAAGGTTTACGCACCATTTGACACCGGTCCCCGCAGTGGGATTGGCGATATCTATGAACACGAAATGCCGGGGGGGCAGTACACCAACTTGCGGGAACAGGCCGAGAGCATGGGCTTGGGTGCACGATGGAAGGAAGTGGCTGGGACCTATGCAGAGGTAAATGAACTCTTTGGTGATATTGTAAAGGTGACGCCCTCGAGCAAGGTGGTGGGAGACATGACGATGTTCCTTGTCACTCGCGGCATCAAGCCGGCGGATGTCATCAACCTAGAGCCAGGAGCGACGCCTTTCCCTGAGTCTGTAATCGATATGATGAAGGGGCGCCTGGGTAAACCTGTTGGAGGTTGGCCGCGCAAAGTGCAGCAGGTGGTGCTTGGCAAGCAAAAGCCCATCAAGGGGCGTCCCGGAGCGGATCTTAAGCCGCTGAATATGGAACGAACACGCAAGAAGGTGGAAGAGGAGATCCACCGCAAGGTGAGTGATGATGATCTCTTGAGTTACCTTATGTATCCTGAGGTGTTTTCTGATTATAACAAATTTCGCCGCCAATACGGCAATGTCTCTGTTCTGCCGAGCTCTACATATTTTTATGGACTGCAACCTGGTGAGGAAATCGCGGTGGATATCGAGGAGGGTAAAACGCTTTATATTAAGCTTATCAATGTCAGTGATGCGGATGAGGAAGGGGTTCGCACGCTGACCTTTGAGCTGAATGGTTACCCTCGGGAAGTGGAAATTGCCGATGCGGCTTTGAATGTTCAGGAAAAGGCCATTGCGAAGGCTGATCCGGGCAATGATTTACATATTGGGGCTCCAATCCCGGGCATTATTACCGAAGTGGCGGTGGGAGTGGGTGCCAAGGTGTCCAAGGGTGATAAACTGCTTACGATGGAAGCGATGAAAATGCAGACGACAGTTTATGCTTCGGCTGATGGTGTCGTTGATAAGATCAATGTTGGGATAGGTGAATCAGTGGAGAGCAAGGATCTTATCATGGAATTACGCGAAGCGTAGTTATCTGATTTCGAATTCGATATATCGCGGGCCTGCAAAAGAGGGGCTGGAGTCGGTCTCCAAATTTACTTCAAAAAGGCGTTTAAGATTATTGCCGGCCAAGTCTTCCAATTCCCAATGAATCTTCAGGCGATATTTTGCGCGGGTCCAGAGGTTGGCGGGAATGAAGCTCCACTGGGTTTCCTGCTTCTCAATCTTTATATCTCCCGCCACTTCGTTGTCGTATTCGTCCAGTACCGAGAGCATAGTATGAAGCAAAGCCCAATCCAGCGGGTTCTTGAACTTTACGATGAGGGGGGTTTTTGAATGGTGAACTGGTGGAATGAGCCTCCAATGTGATGGATTGGGTTGGGAACGATCTGCGGTGGTGGTTTTGAATGTTTTTCGTATCGTTTGTTTCAGGGCGACGTCGCTTTCAGATTTCCAGGTGCTTGAAATCTCCAATGCGTAATGGCGATGAGGTTCCAGTACCGGTCCAAAATCTAGATTTAGGTTTACCCCCGTTTTCTGCCGGCCTGGGTGTAGCCAGAGTGTGAGTCGTTTACCATCCGCACTCCAGAGCTCTGTTTCACGAAAAGGTTCCTCTATTGTTTTGCCTGATGTTAGGTCGATTAGTTTGAGGTGCCTAAAAATATTTCCCTGCTGCATACGTTCACTGAATTGGAGGTAAAATTTCAGATGATTGGCTGGCACCGTATCCCCGCTGGGGAAAAGGGCAGCAAGGTAAGGGTTAGAGGATTTTACTTTATAGGTATGACTGGTGGTAACATGTCGCCCGCTTGAATCAGTAAAAGAGGCTTCATAGGTTTGGCCCGCTAGAAAAGGAAATTTGGGGGTAAAATGCAGCTGGCCTTTGGTGTGAATTATATTTCCTAAGAGGGCTTTGCCCTCCTTTGTCCTCACGATTAAATCGCCCTGAGTGGAGTCCATCACTACGGTATCTCCCTCGAATCTCGGAGATGGTTTCGGGAAATTACATCCTGAAATCAGGACGGTTAGCCCCAGTAAAAAAGGACAACATCGGTACATCGGGTTAGTGGAATTACCTTTTTGGGTTATTCCAAGGTTATTCACGTAACTTTCATGATCTTGTTGCGTCTCCATCGCCAGAACACGGGCAGAAAATAGGGTCAGATTATCCTATTTATGGCTTTAATTGGCCTTGCTCATGGTAATAATTTGACTCGTTTTGAGCTTGCCGCCACTACCAAGGGTGGTAGTTTTTCACCGGGCCTCAACATATTGTGGCCAGTCAGCTTTTCTGGCAAAAAGGGGGAAATGGGGAGGCTCGGAAACGAGCCGGGTGTTAGGATGGCATATACTTCATTCAAAGATTTTTGCGTCGCTTCAAAGTTGGCGCAAGCAGATCAGATCGATGAGTGGCGAACCGATTGGGAACGCGAGCGTTCTGAAAACGGTTTGGTCGACTCGTTCCCCGTTTTTATTAGCAGGCGAAGTGGCAAGTCCGAAGCCGATTTGCTTGCGCTGGTGGGCAAGGCATTTGATTGGAATATCATTAACCTCTCTGAAGTAAAGCCGACTACTGAGGCGCGGCGCAAGATTTCTTCCAAGGTTGCCTCCCAGCACAAGGTTTTGCCCGTGAGTGTGGAAGAAGGGGTTTTGGTGGTGGCTACCAGCAATCCTTTTAGTACCGATTTGCTCAATGCTGTGCGTTTTGCCGCACAAGGGCCCGTCAATTTTGTTCTCGCACCTACAGAGGATATCACTAAGGCCTACGAACAATATTATGGGGTTGGGGCTGAGACTATTGATGAACTCGCTTCCGATGATGATGTTGAAGATGATGAGGATTTGGAGTCGATGTTCTCAGGTGAGAAGGAGATTGCCGAGGGCGATCAGGAGGCGAGTATCATCAAGTTTGTAAATCAGGTAATTTGGCAGGCTCAAAAGAGCCGTGCGACAGATATTCATTTCGAGCCGCTTGAGGATGAATTGCGGATTCGGCATCGCATCGATGGTATCTTACACGAAATGAATCTGCCGCCGGCTCTGAAGAAACTTCAGGCAGCTCTAATCTCGAGAATCAAGGTGATGAGCGGGATGAATATTGCGGAGAAGCGACTACCTCAGGATGGTAGAATCAATGTACGAATCAAGGGTGCGGAGATTGATATTCGTGTTTCGACTGTGCCTACTGTTTACGGAGAGAGTGTTTCCTTGCGTCTGCTTGCACGCGAAAGCGTTCTTAAAGGCATGGACACCTTGGGTATGACCAAGGATATTGAGGATCCGATTAGTAAGATTATTCGCAAGCCTCACGGAATTGTGCTGGTGACCGGCCCAACTGGTTCGGGTAAATCTACTTCACTTTATTCATTTTTAAATACCATCAATGACACTGATAAACGGATTATGACCGTGGAAGATCCGGTGGAATATGAGATGGCGGGAGTTAATCAGGTGGCGGTGAAAAACGATATCGGGCGTTCCTTTGCCCACGTGTTGCGCCATTTCCTGCGTCAGGATCCCGACGTGATTATGGTTGGTGAGATTCGCGATGGAGAAACAGCTGAAATTGCCATTCAGGCGGCTAATACCGGCCACCTGGTGTTTAGCACCTTGCATACCAATGACGCTCCCAGTGCCTTTACGCGACTGATTGACATGGAATGTGAACCGTTTCTGGTGGCCGATGCCATTGAGGCGGTGATGGCTCAAAGGTTGGTGCGGACTCTATGTCCTGAGTGTCGTGTTGAACAGAAAGTGAGTAAGGAATATTTGCTCAGTGTGGACTTTCCGCCTGCCCAGGCGGCGGGGGCAAAATTTTGGCATGGTAAAGGTTGTGATGTCTGTGGAGAACGCGGGTATCAGGGCCGTTCAGGGATTTATGAGTTGCTGCAAAACAGTGAGGCGATTCAGGCGCAGGTTATCAAAAAGGCCCCGGCTTCAGTCATTGGCCAGTTGGCCCGGTCAGAAGGGATGAAGACCTTGCGTGAGTACGGATGGGGTAGAGCGTTGGCTGGAGTCACGTCCATTGAGGAGGTGTTGCGGGTAACGCAAATCCCCGAGGATATTGCTGAGCCGGTGGAGAATTTTTGATGGCCAAGGACAAGAAACAAAAGTCACCAAAGGCTTTAGGATTACCTAGTGCCTGCAACGTGGTGGATTGCTCCAGTGGTAAGCAGCAGTTCTGGCGGTTCAATAAGGGGAAAAACCAGATGAAGCTCGTGGACGTGCGCGAAACAGCACTGGACGAGCCTATCCAGGCCAAGCATCTGGAGCGGGATACCAGTCAAATGTGGAATGCGCACTGCCAGAATGATGCGTGGATTCCGGCACAGAAGGTATATTTTCGTGTGGTTCAACTCCCGCAATGCAGTGAAAAAGAATTGCCTGGAATGGTGGAGTTGCAGGTGGATAAAATTTCTCCGCTTCCCCTGAGTCAAGCCGTTTGGACTTTTGAGTTGGTGCCCGTTTACCGACCCGATAGAGATCAGCAGACCGTCGTGGTAATGATTGCTGAGAAGTCTGTGGTGGAACGCTATGTTGGTGATCTTGAAAAGATTGGTTATCGTCCGGATCGACTCGAGCCGGCGATATTGCATCAATTAATGGCAACTCCTGAGGGAGGGAGTCGGCCTGATGGTGCCTGGATTTACCCTTCTTTTGGAGAAGAGCAGATTGTATGCACGGTGGCGTGGTGGGATGAGGGGGTGCTCTATAACATTACACAAATAGCCATTAGTTCGCGCGAGCACCTTAATGAATTGACCAGTCATCTCACTGCAACTACGTGGGCTGGAGAAATGGAAGGCTGGCTTACGGGTGATACCGATTGGCATCTGGTAGCCGGTAATCAGTTGGGTGAGGAATGGCTTGATATATTAAACGATTGGGCCGGTAAGGGAGTGCAGGTGGAGGAGCCGCCCGAAACCAATGCGATGGCGGCGGCGGCAGCGGGACGCGCTGTGCGGTCCCTGAATCAAGGTAATCTTCTTCCGCCGGATCGGCGGGCAATGTACCACCGGGATGACGTTGATCGGGTTTGGGGGAACATCCTCACTTGGTCAGTGATGTTTTATGTAGTGTTGCTTTCGGTTTATTTCGTGGTCAAATCGCAGGTGGCGGCCAAGGAAGAAGAGGCATATCAGGCGAACAGAAAGGCGCGCGATATGCAGAAGGATTACAAAGAGTTTGGGGTTAAGCGACGTTTGCTTGAGGAACAGTTGGAACTGCGATGGACTGCACTTAGTGTATTCAAGGCGGTGTCAGAGCATATTCCAGAAGATGTTACCCTGGATTCGATTGTGTTTTCCGAATCACGAAATAATCAGGGCAACAACATTACTCTGCGGGGTCGGGTGTCTCAGGGTGATAGCAAGAAGTTACAAGACTATTCGGAGGCTTTAGCCAACGTGGTGGTGGTCGAAAAGGAAAATCAACCTCTTTTTTCACGGGTGGAGCCCCCTAATATGGACTCGCGGGCTGGGGGTTATTTGTCCTGGTATATTATCTGTATTTTAAAGCGGGAAGGGGCTGAGAAATGATTGAAGTTATGGACCGTGTTGGGATACGCCCCCAGGAGCGCCGCTCAGTTATTCTCCTCTTACTGGGTTTACTGGTGGTTGGTAATGTGGTTTGGATGTTCATGGGCCCTGAA
Source organism: uncultured Pedosphaera sp. (assembly GCA_964485275.1). Classification (GTDB taxonomy): domain Bacteria; phylum Verrucomicrobiota; class Verrucomicrobiia; order Limisphaerales; family UBA1100; genus UBA1100. The sequence continues at coordinate 2,950 of CAZAIZ010000046.1, read as the reverse complement.
CTTTTAAGCCTGCAAGGCTCCTTGAAGGATTTCGAGGAAAAGAACGCGGCTTTGGCTGATTTGCCTAAGCTGATAAAAGAAGTGGAAAAAGAAGTTCAGACCTTGGAGACCGAAACAGGTGGGGTGACTGATGGTCGACAGGCGCAAAAACTCATGGAAGAGATTGAGAGTAAGGCGCGCCGTAGCGGATTGAATTTTACGCGAAGCCGGGGCCAGTCTGGTTCTTCCCGGAAAAATCAGGATTTCGAGGAAGCCAAACGCACGGTGTCATTTCAATCCGGATTGATAGATTTAGTGGAATTTTTGAAGAATGTCTCGGAGGGTAAATCAATGATTCGCGTTAGCAATATGACCATAATGCCTACGACCGACCGTAAACAGCTCAAGGTCGATCTTACATTCACCGCAAGCTATCCCAAGCCCGAAGTAGAATCCAAATCCAAGAAATCCAAGAAAAGTAAAAAGTAATGAAATCCACTCTAAAACTCGTTGCGCTTCTCGGTTGTGCAGTCATGGCGATTGCCCAGCAAAATCCGGTTCCGGAACCTGCGCCTGAAGAACCGGCTCCCAAGGAGGAGGCGGCTGATGATGATACCATAGTAATCAGCGCCGGTCACACCATGCAGGGAATTCCATTACCAACGCTCTTGGATGAATATTCGTCGTTGGTTGGCAAGACCATGATTCCCGCACAAAACCTTCCTTCGGTGACGTTTGATTTTAAGACCAACAACGATCTTACTTATGATGAGGCCAAGTCCTTCTATGAGACACTTCTTCAACAGAGGGCAATAGCATTGGTGCCGCAGGGCGACAAATTCATTCAGGTTATTCCTGCGGCGGAAGTGGCCAAGACTTTGCCTGAAGATGTCGGGGATTTGAATAAAGCCGTGTTGTCAGACACCGAGCGGCCGGTGATGGGCTATTATAAGATTCAGCATCTGGACTTTGCGAAGACAGCGGAAACATTACTCACGCCGTTTGCCAAAACGCCGAAGGCCGTCATAGTTGAAGAAAGCAGCAAGCTCGTGATTATTCGTGATTCATCTCTAAATGTGAAGCGAATGGTTACCTTGCTGAAGCAACTGGATGTGGAAAAACCCCAGGAGGAGCATAGGATTGTGCCGGTAAAATATGCCAAAGCCAGTACGATAGTCTCTGCATTGTTGGTTATAAAGGAAGGCAGGGATTCCTCTGTACAGGTGGCCGGGCAACAGAGGGTTACCGGGATTACAGGTTCAGGGCAAACAGGAAGGACAGGGACAAATACCCAATCGGGTCGGACAACAGGTTCAAGTGGCCGCGGATCTAGTTCTTCCGGGCAATTACAGAATATTCGAGCTGGGGCGCAAAATACGTCAGGAAGATCCGGTTCTTCCAATGAAACGGTGCTTAAGCAGATGTTTCAAAGGGTTGCTATCGCCGATAATTCCTATTCGAATGAAATTCTGTTGGTGGGCCCCCCCAAGGAGGTTGATAAAGTGGAGGCTCTGGTAAAGGAACTGGATGTTTTGCCAAAACAGGTGCTGATTGAAGCGATCATTATCGATGTAGCTCTAGGGGACACCAAGAACTTTGGGGTCTCACTGAGACAAAATAAGCAGGGATTAATTAACCAAGGTGATTTAAGTGGTGCACTCGCCTCTGCATTGGGACCGGCTGGATTTACTGATACCTCTATTTCCGGGGCTACCACCGGTTTTAACTACTGGGGTTTTCTCGGGAATAATTGGGAGGTTGCGGTAAATGCCATCCAAAATGATTCACGGGTAACCATGCATTCGCGTCCAAGAATACAGACTGCACACGCCACAGAAGCAAAATTATTTATCGGCGATACTCGTCCGGTAGTAACCGGGACTATTACCGATATTAGCGGTGGGACCAGTTCGCAATACCAGTTACAAAAATTTGGCATCACACTTAATGTTGTGCCTTTCATTAATGATGAAGGGCTGGTGGTTATGGATATTGCCCAGCAAATTCAGGATATTGTGGGATCACAAACCATCAACGGGAATGCGGTGCCGATTGTGACCGATCGCACGGCGGAAACCCAATTGATGGTGAGAGATGGAGAAATGGTGGTTTTGGGTGGGTTTATTAAAACAAAAACCACTACTTATGAGGACGGGGTTCCGGTGCTTCGTAATATTCCATTACTGGGCAAGTTGTTTGAAAAAACACAGGATATAGACGAGCGTAGTGAGCTGCTTGTGCTCATGAGGCCCACGGTTTTGGATACGCCTGAGGCCGCAGCAATCAAGGCATCAGCTGAACAGGCAAATTTACCTGGGGTTGATTTGGCGAAGGACGAGGAAGAGCGTTTACACGAAAAGTACCGCAGGCTTGTGGATGAAATTCGAAGGAAAAATGACCAGAAAAATAAACAGGAGGCACAACCCGAGGCTCCGGGTAACTTGAAAGATCAGCCCTTGATTCCGAAGCTGCCGTGAGGTTCAGGGTTCGGGGTGGGGTAGGAGTGGTCTCCACTGAGGCTTGATGTCTTATGCCAAGCTTTTCGAGGACTGAACACATTTACTTTTCGCTCCATGGGGAGTTTCACATCTTTTATCAAAAGAATATGAGTCAGTAATTCACTAAAATCTGATTCGACGGTGACAGGCAAGCAGTTTGCATGCTAATTTCTACGCGTTAGCAGAAGGATGCGACCGTACTCGATAGAACCTTTGATACAGGAGGAGTCCGGCCCGAAACGTTCATGGAAAAAGTGGGTTATGGGCGTCGGGTTGGGTTTGATTTTGGTCTTCGTAGTTGCGTGGAACGTTGTTGGGAGCGAATGGTTTATAAGGAAAGTGGTTTTGCCGCGAGTGTGTGAGGCAATTAATGGTTCCATTACTTTTCAATCGGCTGACTGGTCCCTGAGGCATTCACTGACTTTTCGTGGAATCTCTCTTGAAGCAAAAGGGCAAAAACCCTGTTTTAAGGC
>CAZAIZ010000045.1:0-9056 GCA_964485275.1 uncultured Pedosphaera sp. | reverse complement strand
AAATTGGAAAAGCATTTTTGAATAACTTCTTGGAAGAACAACTCCATTCCTGAAGCAAATTCAAAGAGCCGATCAAGTGGCGAATTCAGTGTGACGGGCGGGGCTTCCCCTGGAACATCCAGCCCGACAGCAATCATGCCATCAAGCATCCTGGGGTCTGTTCGGGGATCCGTCCGGAGTGTCATTTCCTCATTACCAAGTCGACCTGGAAGATTGATCTTTGCGGAGGTTTTGTTTGTATAATCCATTACTTCCTGAGGGGGTGCTAATCAGTATAATCAACTGCTACTCAATAAAAAGAGAGCCCAATTTCGCCTTTTGCAGGATTTTGTGAAAGCAGAAATTCATCCTTCACCAAGGCCACCGCACAAATCACAGATCCCCTCGCTCTCCCTTATCTTGATTGAAAAGCTCTCTTTGGGTTAGAATTTCGGGCACATGCCGCAAGAGTATCAGCCATAAGAATACAAGGTGTTCATAAGCTACTCGCATCGAGACGAGAAATGATGAATCGTTCAAAGCGCAATTAAATGAAAATAATACACCCCATCCTCTCCCTTGTCGCGTTCCTGCCGACCGCCTTGCAGGCTGCACCTGCCACTCCTCGAGACTTGGCGGCCAAGGAGGTCGAAAATCCCCTCGGACTGTCTTTACACGAGTACTCCTTTTCATTGAGTGCCCCGGGTCAGGTCGCTTACCAATTACTCGTGGCCAGTGACTCGCGAAAGCTTGTGGCCGAGGTTGGCGATCTCTGGAGCAGCGGCATGCGGCGTTCAGACAAGCAATCTGGCATTCTTTATCGTGGTCATGCTTTGCAGCCGGGTCAAGAAGTTTGGTGGAAGGTTCGGGTGTGGGACAAGGAGGGCAACCCAAGCGATTGGAGTGACCCAAGCAGTTTCAAGGTGCCAGTTCGCAAGGCCAAGGTGAGCCATGTTGCTCGGCCGACCACAGTCAATGGCAAGCCACGCTTTGTTGAGGGCAAGATTGGCAAGGCAATTCACCTTGGTGGAGCCGTAATTTCGGTAGAAGACTACGAGGGATTGCGTTCCACCAAGGGCACCACAATTGCCACTTGGATTAAGCCGGAGAAAATCACAAACGGTTGGCAGTGTATTTACCGCAAGGAGGACGGTGCCCGCAGACTGCTGGCCATCGGCCAGGATGGCTCCGATTGGGGCGTTTGGTGTGGCTTCGTGATCAACGGCCGTTACCTTGAGTACGGAGTGCCCTTTGACCGCAAGATTCTGGGTGACGGCCAGTGGCATCACCTAGCTGTCTCCTTTAACGGGATCGAGGTGGCCCTTTATGTGGACGGGAAACGCATCGGTAACAAGCCCATTAGCGGATCTCTCAATAGCGGCAACAACACCCCGGCCTTTGTGGGGTCCTACCAGGGAAACGGCGAACGTTTTCAGGGGGCTATCGACGACCTTCGCATCTACAGTCGCGGACTCACTCAAAGCGAGATTGCGAAGCTGACTACTGCTGATCTCAAGGCGGCGCCGCAGGGCATGACCGCCTACTGGTCCTTCGATGGAGCGGCCACTAATGCTGTCACTTACACACCGGAAACCAAGGGTCACCGCGTTGTGCTGCTCGGGGGCAGCCTGATCCATGGCATGGAGCACCATGGTTTCTTCGAGACAGCCGTTACTGCCCGCTGGCCACACCATGACCTGACTTTTCGTAATGTAGGCTGGCCGGCGGATGATGTGTTCGGTACCGCGCGGGGTGAGTTTGGCTCGGCACGTAACACACGCTCATGGAAACCGCCCGGTGCAGAGTCAGGATTTGGTTTCACGAAAATGGCCAAACATATCGCCGAAGCAAATCCGGCTATCTTAATCGTGGGCTACGGGGCCGAGGCCGCCTATGCCGACACCGAGGCCAAAATGAAGGACTTTAAATCCGGCTATGAGAAATTAATCACAAAACTGGAGTCGATGGCAGCTCGATTGATTCTCCTCACTCCCATCCCTCAGAAGAAGTGGCCCCTTACGCTCCCTGATCCTACTCCAAGGAACAAACGCCTCCGACAGGCGGCCGACTTCATTCTTCAATTGGCTGCCAAGCGCAAACACCTCGGGGTTGATCTCTTTGTCAATGACCCAAGACAAAATGAAGTTTTCGACTATCAGGACGCCCTCCGCCTCTCGCCAAAGGGCTATCAGCAACTCTCCGCTCGATTGGCTCGCCGACTCGGAGTTGCCGAGCAACTGAATCTTCAAGTGAATGGTGAAGAGGGACAACTGGCCTTTGAGGCGGAAGCCTTTGGACTCGGGTCTCCTATCAGAACCAAGCAGGGCCTGCGATTTGACCTTGCGATGGATCGATTGCCCACGACAGACTCTCCTTTCCTTGTCTCTAGCGAGTTCAAGGGAGCCGAGTTATGGCACGACGGTGAAAAGCTGGTCTCTGTCGGGCAAAAGATTGAAGCCCTGTCCGATGGGCCAGACTTCGAGCAGGCTGAACGTTTGCGCCGATTGATCGTGGAAAAGAACGCGTTCTACCGGCACAAACTTCGCCCCATTAATGAGGCTTATATCTTTCTCTTCCGTCGACATGAGATGGGCCACTTGGCCAAGGAAATGAAAGACTTTGATGAATTGGTTGCGAGTAAGGAAGAAATCATCGCCAAGACGCGCACGCCAAGGATTCAACGCTATGAGTTGCGTGTACCTGAGCAGTGGCGCGCCCCGCGTAACTATCCAGACCATGAGGTGCCAAAAAACATCCCCACTCCCGACCCAATCGCAGAGCTCATGGCGATCACCGTACCCGAGGGCTTCAAGCTCAATCTGTTTGCCGCCAACCCCATGATCCAAAACCCGATCAACCTCAACTGGGATTCAAGGGGACGGGCTTGGGTAGCCACTTCCACCACCTATCCACATATCAAGCCGGGCAATGAACCCAATGATCGGATTGTCATTCTTGAGGATCTTGACCAAGATGGCGTGGCTGACAAACACACCGTATTCGCCGAGGGACTAACCGTACCTCATTCGGTCATGCCCGTAAAAGGTGGTGCATACGTTTGTAGCACCACAGAGTTCATCTTCCTTGCCGATGCCGATGGCGATGACAAATCGGAGTCGCGGCGCGTGATCTACTCTGGCTTTGGCAATGCCGATGTGCACCACATGATCCATGGTTTACGCTGGGCTCCGTGGGGTGATCTTTATTTTACTCAATCAATCTACATCAACACCTTTGTGGATACGGTGCATGGTCCAAGGCGCATGAATGGCAGTGGCATCTGGCGCTTTCGCCCTGATGAAGAACGACTTGATGCCTACGCTGTAGGAATGGTCAATCCTTGGGGATTTGCATTCGATTACTGGGGGCAGTCTTTCGGGACTGACGGTGCCGGCGGATCGGGACCACATTACGTTTTTCCTGGGGCCGCTTTTCGTACCGCTGTTGGGGCTCATCGCGTTCTCAACGGCCTGATTCCTGGCAAACCCAAAAATACCGCTGCTGAGTTTGTGACCGGAGACCATATGCCGGAAAGCTGGCGGGGCAGCCTTTTAGCTAACGACTTTCGGGCCAACCGAACCGTCCGCTACGAGTTACAGGAAAAGGGCAGTGGCTATACAGCAAAGGAGGTCCAAACAGTCCTCCGTTCCAGTCATCGTTCGTTTCGGCCAGTGGACATCAAAATGGGCCCCGACGGGGCCGTCTACGTGGTGGACTGGTATAACCCAATTATCGACCACGGGGAGGTTGATTTCCATCATCCCTTCCGCGACAAGGCGCATGGTCGCATTTGGCGTCTTGTGGCCAAGGAGCGTCCTTTGCTAAAGCGCGAGGTCATCGCTGGGACCAAACCATCTGCCCTACTCGATCTGCTTCGCTCCCCGGCTCAGTATAATCGAGTGCAGGCGAGGCGAGAGCTAGCCATGCATGATCCTGCCAAACTGTTGCCGATGATCAAGAAGTGGCTCGGCGATCTGGACAAGAAGGATTCAGACTACGAACACCATCGTCTTGAGGGACTCTGGTTGGTGGTGGCTATCCGAGCGGCTTACCCCGAACTGGTTGCCGAGGTGTTGCGTTCACCTAGTCCGCACGCCAGGGCGGGTGCTGTCCGTGCCGTTGCCAGCTGGAGTGCAAAGGCCGGTCCGATTGCCAAGTTGCGTTTGCTTGCTCAGGCGGTGGAGGACCCGAATCCCCGGGTGCGTCTGGAGGTCGTCTGCGCCTTGCGCGATATTGGCACCTTGGAGTCGGCTAACCTTGCCTTGCGTACTCTGAGCCAGGAAACGGACAATAACCTCGCTTTTGCGCTCGAGTTGACCGTCCGTCAACTGCGGGACAAGTGGCTGCCCGCCATGCAGATGGGCAAACCGGTTTTCGACGGCGATCCTTCGCGTCTCTCTTATGCTTTGAAGGAGGTGGGCGACCCGCGTGCCATCTCTCCACTTGTGGATGTCATCCAGAAGGGAGGCATAACGGGCAAGGACCTGCCGCAAGCGATCACCACGGTGTCTGCTCTTGGTGAATCCGCTGAACTCGATGCGATGTTGTCCTTGGCCAGGAAGTCGCCGGTCCTGCTGTCCGCTATTGCAGAGGGAGCAAAAAATAATTCACGCACTCCCGCTCAATCCGAAGCGGTGACAGAATTCCTAACGAGCAAACAGGGCAAGATTCGTGTAGCTGCCGCCCGGTTGTGCGGAACTTGGAAAGTGAGTTCGGCCCGAGACAAGCTCGTCCAGATGACCAGCAACGAAAATCTTCAACTGGAAGAGGCTTTATCCTTTTGTCTCGCCTTGGGTTCCCTCGGGGCTACGGCCGACCTGCAGGAGCTTTCTGAGTCAGGTCGTTCGCCCAGCATTCGCGCTGCGGCCGTCGCGGCTTGTGCCAAACTGGATGCCAGCAAGGCGGCCGATCCAGCGGCCAACTTGCTCGCTTCGCTGACTGATTCCGGCACTGATGAGGCGGATGCGGTCTTCGCTGCGTTCATCGGGCTGCGCGAAGGAATTGAGGGGCTGACGAAGGCGCTCGGCAAAAAGAAGCTCAGGCGACCCATCGCCATAGCTGGAGTCACTTTGGCTCATGCTTCCGGCCGGGACTTGCATGCTCTCATCGCGACTCTCAATAGAGCGGGAGGGCTCAACCCGATCGCTCAAAACCTTTCCCCGCAGGAACGAACCCAACTCCTGACTGACGCCAAAAAGAAAGGAAACGCCGAAAGAGGGCGCGAAATTTATCATCGCAAATCGTTGCTTTGTACCACCTGTCACCTGATCGACAACCGGGGGGGCAAGCTCGGCCCCGATCTCACCACCATCGGTAGCTACATGACACCGGATTCCCTTCTCGAGTCGCTTCTTAATCCCAGCAGCTCGATCAAGCAGGGTTACGAGACGGTTCTTGTCACGACCAAAGATAAGGCACTTCTGGCCGGTTTGCTTCAGCGCAAGACCGGCGACTCGCTGCTTCTGCGTGATACCACAGGCAAGGTCACAGCCATACCCAATCGCAACGTCGGCAAGATCGACGTCAGCCCGGTTTCCCTCATGCCGCCCGGGCTCACCGCTTCGCTTCGCCGCGACGAAATGATCGATCTCCTGAAGTTTCTCACTTCCCTTGGTGTGAAAGCTTTATAGAAAGCGTTTCAAGTTTAAGTCTTGCAAATCTGTCCAAATTTCGACATCAAAACCTGCAGATTCTGCCACCCCCTTATTTAGTAATCATATTAACCAGAATATCGGGGTGTTTAGCTTTTCCAATTCGACTAAAGTATCAGGCGAATTGTTGTGTTATTAGGATGAGAATCCGCGTTGAAATTCTTGGTGATTCCGGCTGCAGTATTCTCTTCGTAATAAATTGGCATGATAGAATGAATCAATTAGCCAGCTGCCAAAAAGTCGATATATATTAAGAATACATCCTTAAAACGCAGAGATGTATACAGTCACATTGATATATTAAATCTTAAGCTTATCCGGATTTGGAAGTTACTCCTGAACAGCTCTTGCAAATTCCTTTAATTCTCCCGGTATTATTGTAAGCGGACTGGCGGTATCTATTGTTTCCCATGGCCCTTTAATCGATGAGGCAGTCTGTAGTTTGCCTTCAAACATGATGGTGATCGTTCTGCTATTATTTCTTTGTATTGAAATATTAGGCTTGGATGCCTGATTCTTAACCACCGTAAAAAAGCTGGAAGCAAGAAGTTGATATCCGTCATTTCCAAATAGTCTCATTTCGTATTCACCTTCTGGAAGAAGTGCTGCATCGAAACTTAATTGACCCTCTTGAACTGGTTCATTACCTGTTTTTGTGCCGTCTGTGTACAGCCATATTATGGACGGAATTGCCGGCGCTTCATCTCCTGCATTGTAAATACCAATCCAGTCCAGCGCTGTCGGATTTGGATTTGTAAAATTCAACGTTATCTTCTCTTCAAAATCGAAGGAGTCCTTGGATGGAGAAATGGTTGGTCTTCTCGAAACATTAAAATCCACACTGGATAAAAGTTCGTAGCCATCATTGGAATAAAGTCGAGCTTCATAATCCCCTGGTACGGGCAGGCCATCCCCAAAGACGACCTGGCCTTTTTTAATTGTTTCATTACCCTCCTTCGTTTCATCGCAATACCACCAACTGATAGAAGGAGTTGCGGGAGCCTCTGCCCCAAGCTGATACAAGCCAATCCAGTCCTTTTTGGTTCCTGATGATCTGTCAAATAAAACAGTTATCTTCTCATTCGCCTTGAAATTATGTCTGGATAGACTGAGGATTGGCTTAATTAACTCCTGATCAGTTTCTTCGCCGTTTAATTTGAAATTATCCAGGCGAACAGTTGTTAAGCTGTCACTTGCTCCGGCAATTAGGAAAACACCGATCTCAGACACACTATTAAGTGCTGCGTTTGATGGTGCTCCGAATCTCACCTCATCGCCTACTGAGTACCAGTCCTCTGAGTCAAGGTTTGCGCTTATTTCATTCCAGCCGTCGGAATTAGGCAATTGATCAATGTCATACATAAAAAGCTGGTTGGACTCAATTGACAGAAAGTAAAAACTTACCGAAGTAAGATTTGAATTTTGGGAGACCCAAATATCTGTGGAAATTCGTTTAACTCTCGGATCATTGTAATTACCGGTGAAAGCCCCTTCCATAACGCCGTTGTTTGCAAATATCCATACGTTTTCATCCTCTAATTTCACTTCGAGACTTTTGGTTTCGGCTGACCAGTTCGGAAAATATATTTCCCCGTCAACATCAACATTCCATGTCCTCGTGTTTTCATTCGTTGAAAATTGTTCGTGGGCTAGACTCTCGCTTTCGTTAACCTGGCCGGACTGAAATATCACCTGATCCAACCAAGCCGCATCTTTTCCAGTACTCAGATACTTATCCTTCTTATAAACCCATCTTACCTGGTGCCTGCCGGATCCAATAGAGATGTTCAGTTTATCCCAGTCAACCTCACCTGATATTCTTCTTTTCTCAGAACCGTCGACAAGCAAGGCCAAGTAATCCCAATCAGTTTCTGATGATACTTTCCACTGAAAACTCAACACACCCGGCCCCTGGACGGTGGTTTGAACCCATGTCTGCTCGTTGTTATGGATTGTACCTGACTGCGCAGAACTCGAGTTTGCAATTGAAGCTGTCGCCATTTGTCCTGTCCAATTTGCATCTCCACCGTTAGTCCAACTCAACATGCTTGCATCAAGTGCTTCTGCCAATGGAATAACATCAACGAATTTCAGCTCTGCACTTATACTTGTTACAGAGCCGTAATTGTTTGAAACAACAACATGATATTTGCCCGAGTCATTATCTCTACCCGCATTATTTAATGTTAATAACGATTGTTTCTCATCTGAAATAGGTTTCCCGTTGAAATACCACTGGTAATTCAATGGGCCTGTTCCAATTGCATCAACACTAAATGACACATCAGATCCGGGTTCGATTAATATGCTTTTTGGCTGCACCACAATGGAAGGCTTTTCGGCCTGGTTTCCGGTTTCACTGCCCATTCTATTCTCAATCCAATTAACATACTTTGATACCCTCGCGTAGATGCCGTATTTATTCGCCCTTGCGCAGCCATGCCCCCAACTCACAACACCGACCTGCAACCATTCGCCGTTTTCTTTAACTACAAGCGGCCCTCCGCTGTCTCCCTGACATGAATCTTTGCCCCCTTTGGAAAAACCTGCAGCCAGCATTTCCTGTGTGATATCACCGTCATATGACTGTGCCTTGTTTGCAGTGGCATTACTCACAATCGGAAGATTTACCTGCCTTAAAACATCAGGGTAATCGCCGTCCTCCCACAATGCCCCCCAGCCGATGACTGTGGCATTGGTTCCGGTTTTTGGGAGCGAGCTTTTATTGTTGATAGTTAATAGTTGAACGTTTTTTACCGGTCTCTCCAGTTTCAAAAGAGCCACATCGTTGACCATTGTGTCATCATCGTAATCAGGATGAATGATTACCTTTGATACCCTGATTTTTTGACTTACCTCGCTGAGCCTGTGGGCTCCAACTGCAACGCTATAGATTTTGGAACTTCTGGCATTTCGCGATCGGTCAACAACACAGTGAGCGGCTGTAAGCACCCATTGAGGGGCAATCAAGGATCCTCCGCACCAGTGGGAATCGTATTTGTTCAGGGACACAATCCATGGCCAGTCTGATTTGTCGGCTATCTCGCCCCCAACAATCAACCGTTCGTATTTTGATACGAACTTTCCGTCAATTGAATCGACATTGATTACCCCACCACAGCAATCTTCGGTATTGTATTCAATCTTATCGCCACTTCCCATCAAGTTAACAGTGAGAAAAAAAATGCAAAATAAAGTCGGGATTATCGCTTTGTTGTTATTAACACTCTTGAAAATTCTATGATTCATTTTATTTACAGTTTTTATTCATTTGTGGGATTATGTGAGATCTCAAATCCAACTAAGCTCAAAGCTTGGTTTAAACTTCATAAATCCCCCTTGGGAATAAAGGTTAAAGCCGAAGAAAGGAAGTGGCGACCCCTACGGGACTCGAAGCCGCCAAACCGCCTTCGCAAACCTTCGCGT
>CAZAIZ010000044.1:2534-9076 GCA_964485275.1 uncultured Pedosphaera sp. | reverse complement strand
GTGGGTGTGATAGCCAAATGCCACCGAGCAAAACGTGACATCAGTCCGAGCAGTACTCCATAAGGGCAGAAGAATCGGCAATAGGGCCGGGCAATGAACATGCCCGCCAAAAGAAACCCGGCGCCAAGGTAAAGGTAGGGGGCGTTACCATTCAGCCTGAAGAAACCTATGAAGGGATCGTATCGGCAGATGATGAATCCTGTATTGGTGGCTGCGAGTAGAATTGCCCCGCCAATATAGACATAGGGAATCATGCTTAAGGCGATGGTCAATTTGCGGGGGAGTTGAATGGGTTTCCAGATAACCAGATCCTGAATAGCTCCCAGAGCACAGACGGAGGCGCAGAAGACCCGCCCAAAAAAGAGAGCGAAAGCCAGCGGCAAGACAAAGAAAATAACCACGGTAATGGGTGCTGCATAGCTGGAGTTAAAAATGGATAACGCTACATTCTGGATGGATCCGATGGGACATACACAGCCTTCCTTGTAGAAACCGAAGTAGCCCAGGCTGAAGATCATCAACCAGAATAACCCACGCCGCGAGCGGCGTTTTACCGCCAGCCAGGCACCCAGGCTCAAGGCCAGAGTGAGTACGCCTACATCGATCCACTGTTGCGTCTGGGAAGTGGGTAAGGGTGCTTGCCCGTCTCTGGGGGTTGTGTCTTGGATTATTGTATTCCCACGCCCATCCACCAGATCCCATGTTTCAGGGAAGGTATAATTACTATCAAATTCGGGAGCCGGAAAGCGCATGACATCCTCGGCTTGAACTACGGGCATTAAACCCAGAATCAGCAGCCCAAATAAAAGCTTTATGAACCTTTGATCTAAAAATTTATAGGAAATAACCATTCTGTTAATTCAGGATGAATGCTCCGGAATTTATTATTTCTTTCCGGGTGACTCAAAGGACAGTTCAGCCACCTGCCGAGGTTCGTGCTTGAGCCGATAAGGTTCATCGTAGGGAACACGATCCCATGCGTCTGAAGGGCACTGCATGGCGATGGAACAATTATTGCAGTTTACACAAATCTCGTGATTTACCTGTAGGTAGAATGAGGCGTTCCCAAAATCTTCACAGGCCTTGACGCACTTGGCGCACCCAATGCATTTATCCATCTCAATATTATATTCCCAATAGGGATCTTCTACGAATACGCGCTCGATGGCATCTGTGGGGCAAAGCTGGTTCTCTGCCGCGGAGGTGAGTTCATCATAATGAGGGTGGAAATAACCAAAACAATAACGGCAATAGCCACAAATAGGATAAGACTGCACGCATTTCACTGCCGATGGGGCCACCACACAATCAGTGGAACAGTGTTCGCATTTAACACATTTGGCCGGATCAATTTGCCAAACGGTGTTTTCACGACGTGAGCCAAAGGCCGCTAGTCCACCGACTAATCCCAGCGCAACGGATGCCAGCCTGCTAAGGCCCTGCCGAAGGAACTCAATTCGGCTTACTTTATCTGGTCCATTTAAATCTCCCATAATAACTCCGTTAGTAATTTTTATTTCTTACTGACATCCAGACAGATCATTTGCTTGGAATCACGCAAAAGCAGTTTGCCATCGACCAGGGCCATGGGCGCCCAGGCATCGTGTCCACTGAGCACCTTGGCTTTTGCCAGTTGTTCAAACCCTGATAGCGAGGCTTTAATCATGGTGAGTTCACAATTGCGATCATTCAGGATGAAAATCTTTCCATCAGCCATCAGGAAGGGGCCCAGTCCATAACGTTCGGTGTTGCCGCTGGTCCACACAAACTCTCCCTTGAGATTGAGACAGGCAAATTGTTCCCGCCTTTCCCCGGCACTCTTGGGTAGTACTCCAAAGATGTGCCCTTGATGGAGTATCGGTGTCTGCTGTTCGCAACTGAAACCGTTCTTCTTATCATGTACGAACACAGTCTCAGTTTTAATTTCATCACCTTCCTGCTTTAGTTCCAGCATCAGGCTGCCGGATCCGTTTCCAGCGGTCAAAAATATTTGGTGATCATTAACTTTTAAGGGAGAAGGTGAGGTGACCTTGTTGCTCCAGGCAATACTCTTCCACAGGAGTTTGCCACGATCTCCTTCCTCAGCGGAAACTCCCGCCACACCGCCATCAGCACAGTAAATATACATTTTTTTGCCCAACAAAGTCATTGGGATTACTGAGGAATGAGTCATTTTCCATTTGCCCGGCGTGGGGGTTTCCCACAACACGCTTCCTGTGGAGATTTCGAGACCTACAAACAGGGATTTTGTACCGGCCGGGGCCAGTACTAATGTATCTCCGTCAATGAGCGGACACTGGCCGGTGTACCAGAGGGGCACCTCAGTGCCATACTCTGCTACCATGTCCAATCCCCACTGGAAACTACCTGTTTCAGTATCTACGCACATGACGTGGCAACGCGGTCCGATGGTGATAGTGTAATTTTCAGTGATTGCTGGGGTGGTCCGAGAAACGCCGTGGTTATTCTTAGTGGGGGCCTTGTACCAGCGCCGCCATATTTCTTTTCCGTCCTTGATAGAAAAGCAACGCAAGGCGTCGCCCTTCTTTTCCTTGTCGTAGTCCATCACATAAACCCGACCCTTCCAGGCAACCGCACCCCCATGCCCTTCGCCCAGATCAATGGGCCCCCAAAGAACAGGCGGCCCACCTTCTTCCCAGCTGTCAGCCAAAGGAGTGCCTCCACTAACGATATTGCTGTGATCAGCACCTCGGAAATGAGGCCAATCGACTTGGCTTTCACCGGGTTTGCCATCGAACTGAGTGAACTCGCCTTCAATATCAACCGGCTCAGCCTTTGTAGGGGCGGCTTGAGCACCGCCACCTGAGGCTATGGTGCCGGCGGCTTGCTCAGCGGCGAAATCAGTCACGCGAACCTCGGCCATAACTGCAGTAGGAGACCTAAACAAAAGGAAGAGGAACCCCAAAGCGATACATGCCATGAGTCCAGCCAAGACGGCAACGAGGTGTTTCTCGCTCATCTTGAATTCGTTTGATTTCATGGTTACGTACTCGATCTTTATATGGAGGCATCATACCCCCATAAAACCGGTGGGTTAATTTACGCTATTTGATGTTATTTGTCTCGAAAATATGCCTTAATTCCAGTTAAATTTTTCATTTATAGCGACTATTTAACTTGCATAAATAGAAGTTAAAATTAAGCCTTTGCAGGAGTATATGTAAACAATATATGTTTAAATTAAGACAATATATGTTTAGTGTATATTCAAATGAATACAGGCGGGTAAAAGACTCTCAAAACTTTGGGGATTAACCGAATGAAAGAAGAAGGCAATAAAGTAGAGCGGCGAGGGTTTATCAGTGTAGGCTTGGTGGCCTTTGGGGGTGCTCTTGGTTGGGTGGCCCGTAAATTCCAAGGGCCTGATGCGGTAAGGAAGACAACGCCGGTGACTGGAGGCAATCGGTTTGAATATGATGTTAGCGAGTTTGAGAAAACGGATCCATCGATACTCACTTATGAGCCGGCCGGTGAATTTGAAACGGGACTCTCGAAGGTGAAACGATTGGATGTCGCACCCGATGGCCGGATACTGGTGGCTGGTGAGCGCAAGGTTCGGTTCTATAGCACGGATGGACAACCGGATCCATCAGTAGAAATCCTTCTCGATAAACCCACCCATTGCCTGCACGTGGCTGGAGAAGATGAGCTGATCGTTGGGGTGGCCAATCGGATTGAAATTTATGACTTCAATGGGGAACGAAAAATGCAGGGGCCCCAGCTTCCGGGGAAAGCGTTTCTTACCGCCATAGCAACGCATGAAGACTCAATTTTTTTGGCTGATGCAGGCAGTCGTGAGGTGGTTGTATGTGAACGCAAGACCGGCAAGGAAAAGTTTCGGTTTGGAAAGAAGGATGAGGAGAAAGGTAATCCGGGGTTTGCGGTGCCCAGTCCCTATTTTGACTTGGCCGTAGGGCCCGATGGACGTCTGCGCGTAGCTGACACCGGACGGTTACAGGTGGAAACCTACACGCTTGAAGGGGAGTTTCAGTCTGCTTGGGGGCAACCCGGTATGAAGGTGGGCCGTTTTTGTGGATGTTGTAACCCCGTTTATTTTGCCATGACACCGGACGGGGATTTTATCACCAGTGAAAAGGGGTTGGCTCGTATTAATCACTTTACGGGTGACGGAGAATTCCTTGGTGCGGTGGCGGGGCCCGATACTTTGGTTGTTGATAAAGAAATGGTTCGTAAAGAAAATGAAGGAGGGACGGTGGGGGTGGGTTTTGATATTGCCATTAATCAGCAGGATCACATTCTTGCCTTGGATCCTTACCGCAAGTCTGTGCGGACATTTACACCAAAAAAACAGTATTCTTGAAACATGAAGCAAGAGGATAACTTCAACGTGGATCGCCGTGGGTTTTTTCAGGCAGGGGTGCGTGTTGTGGTCCTTGGGGGCATGGCCGCCTATGCTACGTGGCAGGCTTTTAAGGCGAACCGGCTAAAAAATGATCCCAACTGTATTCGCCTCTACACGTGCGATGAATGTGTTGAGTTTGCCTCTGGATGTAAGCTTCCAAAGGCCGAAGATTTTCGAAGCCAGAAAGCTGATCCAGCTGGATAATTTAAGTAGGTAGGTTCAGGGGTTGTTCTGTTGTCGGCTCTTTTCTTGCTGGCTCATCCGTGCAAAACTATTTCCACAATGGCAGGTGATTTCTCGCAGGATGCTCTGATTTTGGTTGCTCATGGAAGTTCGGAGAATACCAAGTCAAGTGAGCTGACGCGCACCATTGTAGAGTTCATTCGTGCTCAATCCATTTTCAGCGAGGTGGCTTGTGCATTTAAGTTGGAGGAACCCAAGATTGAAGAAGCAACGGATCTGGTGAATTCAAAAAGGGTTTTTGTGGTGCCCTTGACCATCAGTGAAGGATGGTTCACTGAAGAGATTATTCCCTTTCAATTGGGGTTGCGCTCCAAGGATGAGGTTAATTTTTCAAGAAAAGGAACAGTCGGAGGAAAAGAGCTTATATATTGCAAGCCAGTGGGCACCCATTTGATGATGACCGACATCATTATCGATAAGGCTGTTGATATTGTAAGGCACCACCCGTTTCCTCATGAGCCTCGGCCTGATGAAACTACACTGATTATTGCCGGGCATGGAACTCAACAGAATACCAATTCGCGGAAAGCCATTGAAGCTCAGGTAGAATTAATTCGTGCTCGGGATGAATACGCTGAGGTACTGCCTGCCTTTATGGAGGAAATGCCGCTGATCACTGATTGTTATAAGAATACTCAATCTAGGCACATTGTCATCGTGCCATTCTTCATTTCCGACGGCCAACACACCGTTGAAGATATTCCGGTTCTGTTGGGAGAACCACCAGCCCGCGTGCAAGAGCGATTGGAAGCCGGTCAACCAACTTGGCGCAACCCAACCGAACGAAAGGGGAAACTCCTCTGGTATACCGACTCCATCGGCAGTGCCCCCCAGCTGCCGGATATCATCTTGGATCTTGTTTCAGAGCCGTTACGATAATTTTCCGCTTTGAGAATGGCAAAGGTAGCCGCATTATCCCTCCCCGTGGAATCCCCGAAGATTACTCTAATTGGCGTGGGCCTGTTGGGTGGCTCAGTGGGGCTGGCTGCCAAAAAACGGGGTGTAGCCGGATGCGTCACCGGCTTGGTGCGTCGCGTTGAAAGTATTGAAGAATGCCTTGCTAGTGGGGCGGTGGACGAGGCTACACAGGATTTTGCTGAAGCAGTGGAAGGGGCCTCTCTGGTGATCCTGTGCACCCCTGTTGGCAGGATGAAAGATATGGCCGCCCATATCAAACCCCATCTTTCACCTGAAGCAGTAGTTACCGATGTGGGCAGTGTGAAGGCTAGTGTAGTTCAGGGTATAGAACCTATATTGCCGCGTTTTGTCGGGAGTCATCCGTTGTGTGGTTCGGAAAAAACTGGAGTAGCTCATGCGGATGCGGATTTGTTTGAAGGGGCAACTTGTGCGGTGACCCCCACTGAACAAAGTGATGCTGAGGCTGTAGTTAAAGTAAATGAATTTTGGGGCGTGCTCGGGGCCAAGGTGGTTAATCTGACGACCGAGGCTCACGACGACATTGTCGCCCGCACGAGTCATTTGCCCCATGTGGTGGCCAGTGCATTGGTTCACGCTATCCTCGGCAAGCCGGCTGAGGGAGAATCGGATTTTATTGGCACTGGTTTCACCGATACCACGCGATTGGCATCAGGTTCACCAACGATGTGGCGCGATATTGCTCTTACAAATTCTGAAGCGATCCAAAAGGCCATCAATGATTTACAGCTTGAACTGAGTGAATTAAAGAATGCATTGGCTACGAAGGATGGAACTGCATTGGAGGGGTTTTTTGAGGAAGGCAAAATCCTGCGCGATCAGTGGCTGGAGGGCGGGGAGAAAAAATAATGCCGCTGCCTGATCTTATTGAAATTTTACCGCAGACTACTCCAGTCACCTCTCATATTACCGTTCCTGGATCCAAGAGTATTACCAATCGTGCTCTCATCCTGGCTGCTCTGGCTAATGGTGAAACGAT
>CAZAIZ010000044.1:0-2434 GCA_964485275.1 uncultured Pedosphaera sp. | reverse complement strand
AGAGTATTACCAATCGTGCTCTCATCCTGGCTGCTCTGGCTAATGGTGAAACGATTCTCACCGGTGCGCTTTGGAGTGAGGACACACAAATTATGGTTGAGGCACTGCAGGCGATGGGGTTTTCGGTGAGCGTAGTTGATGATCCGGTTGAGCAGTGCAATCGCACCATTGTTGTGAAGGGGGAAGGCGGTCGGATACCGACAATGCCTACGCAAATTTATGTGGGTAATGCCGGCACCGCCGCCAGGTTTCTGGCAGCTTTCTCCTGTTTGGGGGAAGGATCAGTTAGATTGCATGGGATAGATCGCATGCACGAGCGACCGCAGTCTGAGCTGTTCCAAGCCTTGCGTATGCTGGGATATCAGGTGGATGCAGCTGGCGCGTTACCTGCAGTCATTCATGGAGCAGGTCCGCGTGAGGCTTCGTGTCAGGTTAGCTTATTGGAAAGCTCACAGTTTGCCAGTGCATTGCTGCTTTGTAGTGAGGCAGGGGGTTGGTCGGTGGATTTTGTTGGGGCCAATCTGGACGAGACCCCCTATGTTCGGATGACGCAAGAACTCATAAAGGAGTTTCCAAGGTCTGGGGGCCCTTTTTCCATTGAACCGGATGCTTCGAGTGGTAGTTATTTTTGGGGTGCGAACAGTTTAGGTTTAGATGTGGAGGTGGCTGACTGGCCCACCACGGGCTGGCAGATCGATGCACAGTTTACCCGTTTTATTTCTACACCGCGAGAGGTGTCGCGGCAGACGGATTTGGGTGACAGTATCATGACAGCCATCGTTCTTGCCCCGTTGGCTGATCGGCCCATCAGTTTTACTGACCTTGGTCGGTTGCGGGTTCAGGAATGCGAGCGGGTTCAAGCGCTGCGTACGGAATTAACCAAATGTGGAGCGGTTATTCGCGAGGAAGGCGATACACTGCACGTGGAGCCTTCACCGGGGATGCATGGAGCAGAGATTGAAACCTACAATGATCATCGCATGGCCATGTGTTTTGCGTTACTTGGAATCAAGGTGCCGGGGATTCGATTGCGCAATCCGGCCTGCGTGAAAAAAACGTTTCCTAATTTTTTCCAGAAATTTGCGGCAGATCCTCCAAGGGGGTTGGGTGTGGGGATTCAAGGTGTAGATGGCCGATCTTTATCCAATGAGGAGTTATTTGCGGCATGAGTGAGTCTAAACCGATTGTGATAGCCATTGACGGCCCAAGTGCCAGTGGTAAGAGCACCAATGCCCGTATTATTTCCGCCAAGCTGGGCTGTATCTATGTTGATACCGGTGCCATGTACCGCACCTTGGCGTGGTATGCTTTAAGTATGGGAATAGACGTGACCGATATGGCGGCGGTTGAGGCTTTGTGCCGGGATTGGCCGGCAAAACTGGTGAGGCGCGAAAACAATGTATGGCTTGAGGTGGACGGATATTTTCCGGAAAAGGAAATTCGTTCGAGTGAGGTGAGTAAGGCAGTGAGTTACGTGGCTCAAGCCCCTTACGTGCGTGAGTGGATGAAGGAGCACCAGAGGTCCTGTGTGGATTTTGGTGATCTGGTAATGGAGGGCCGGGATATCACCTCAAATATTTTTCCAGAGACTCCGCATAAATTTTATCTGGATGCTTCCGCGGGCGAACGGCAGGCAAGGCGTGATGCTGATGGAATAGAAGAGGATCTCGCCGCCCGGGATCAACGTGATAGCACCCGCAAAGCAGCACCTTTGGTTGTGGTGGAAGGCGCTACTGTGATTAATAATTCTGGTGAGTCGCCTGAAGAAACCAGTGCCCGAATCATTGCGCTGGTGGAATCTCAGAGGCAGGCTTAATTTGCCGTTGTCCCTCTCAGATCAGAGAGTCGCCTGACTCCTTCATGTTCCATACGAGCCTTTAATCCGCGCACCATGTCCCCGGCAATTGAAGGACCCTCGTAAACCAGGCCGGTGTAGACCTGCAAAAGGCTGGCTCCGGCGGCAATTTTTTCCCACGCATCGGCCGCGGTAAAAATACCACCCACACCGATAATGGGGAGTTTGCCTTTGGTATGATTATGGATGTGAGAAATAATCTGGGTGCTTCGTTTTCTTAAAGGAGCCCCGCTCAATCCGCCGCCTTCATTATAAGTGTTGCGACACTGCATATTGTCAGATTCGGGGCGTGTAACGGTGGTATTGGTGGCAACGATACCGGCTAGGGAATGGTCGATGGCCAGCCCCAGCACATCGTCAATGGCTTCATTGGTGAGGTCTGGGGCAATCTTGATGAGCAGTGCCTTGTTGGGGTTAACCTCCCGAAGAGTCTTAAGGATTTTATTTAGTGCATCCTTGTCCTGTAGCTCTCTGAGGTTGGGAGTATTGGGGGAGCTGACATTAACGACAAAAAAATCCGCGAGATTTTGTAGTGTTTGGAAGGAAAAGGCGTAGTCTTCGGCGGCCTCCTCATTGGGA
>CAZAIZ010000043.1:0-9103 GCA_964485275.1 uncultured Pedosphaera sp. | reverse complement strand
ATTAATCATCCAGCGAGATTTCACCTTCGGTCTCGAGCTGCCGCACCACGTCAATAATACCGTTCTGGGCAGCCTCAATAGCGCGCATGTTGGGGGTAGCCATCCCCTCAATCTCCTCAGTAACATTTTCGGCCGCACGCTTCGAGAGTGCTCCCAGCATGGCATCCTTTAACGTAACTGTGGCGGCACTGAGGGCAATAGCCAGCTTGTCTGCCTCCACCTCGCGCATAACCTTTTGCATCGTCTTAACATCCAAGGTCACAAGATCATCGAAGGTGAACATCTTCATGCGAATGGACCGTACCAAGTCAGGTTGACGTTCATCAATGTTATCCAAAAGCTTCTTACGATCATCCTTGGTCATGGCCTTTAATACCTCAGCGGCGGATTTC
The DNA here is from genome assembly GCA_964485275.1 of uncultured Pedosphaera sp. GTDB lineage: Bacteria > Verrucomicrobiota > Verrucomicrobiia > Limisphaerales > UBA1100 > UBA1100. Next base: position 8,711 of record CAZAIZ010000043.1, on the reverse strand, counting down.
TCACCACCAGTCTGGTTAAGAGCCCGGCTCACTTTATCCCCCACCTTCTTTGAAAGCACCTCTCCCAGTGTCTCAACCACCTCGATGGGGGAGGGTTCAAGGGTGGCCAGTTTTTCAACTACAATTTCACGCTGGCGTTCAGGCATTCCCATGAGCACCTCCGAGCCTTTTGTCGCTGAAAGATAACTGAGCACCAGCGCGATGGTTTGCGCGTCCTCCTCTTTTAACAGGTTACAAATGGAGGTTGAATCCAGGTCAATGATCTGCTGCATGGTCGCCACACTGGTACGCGCAGTTCCCACACGGCCAATAATCTCTGCGGCCTTGAAAAGGCCAACTGATTTTTCCAGTACCGAACGGGTGAAAGACACCGACCCACTAATACCACTGCGGGCTTCCATTGCCATCTGGGTAAATTCCTGCAAAATAGCGCCCTGCTGGGTGCTATCCAGAAGCGGCAGGTTGGTCATCTGGGCGCAAACCAGCTCACGCTCGTTATCGTCGAAATTCTTTAAAATCTCCGCCGCGGCATCCTCCCCCATAAGAACTAAGAACGCCGCAAGCTTTTGCGATGAGCTTAGACTCAATACGAGATTATCGGGAATTTCACCTGCCATAATTTATACATCCTCTAATAGAGCCCTTGTTTTTCACTCTTGACCTTCATTCTTCAGCCAGCGACGGGCCGCTACAGCCATGGTATCAGGGTTTTTGGTGATCATATCTTGGAGTACCTCAATATTCACGCGCTCAGGGGTGTCTTGATCTAAACCAAAGTCCATAACCAGCTTCTGTTTTTCCTGCTCGATGACCTCGACTGATTCTTCGGCAGTGGCATCTGCCAAGGCCTTAAGGCGTTCTCGTTCCTCGTCGCGGGCGGCTACCAGTTGTTTGATATCTGCCCCAGAAAGTTTCATCTTGCCTTCGCGTGCTTCTGCGATGGTGTTCTCAATTTCCTCAAGAGTCATACTGTCCGTATCTAATGTTTCCACAGTCCCTGCAGAACCCTCAATAGTAATTGGCTTGGAGGAGGCGCCTTCGCCAGCTCCCTCGCCTGCAGCAGCACCCGCCCCAGCAGCCATACTCATACCTGCAGGTGCCCCCAAGGTAACCCCTCCGGAGGCAGCCAGCATAGCTCCACTCCCTCCGAGAAGTTGCCCAACGGGCACTCCCGTTTGAATCACATCATCACCACTGCGTCTGACCAGTCTCACAAAGGCATACAAAGCGCCTGCTCCCAATAAGACGTAGAGAAGATTCTTAAGTATATTGCCAACCATGTTCTTGGTAGCAGCCGAACTCATCTGGGCCTGAGCCTCAGCAAGATAAGCCCGGTTAAAGGTCATCTCAGCAACCACAATGTCATCCTGGCGAATCGTGCCCCCAGATGCATGCATGCCAATCGCATTTTTAACGATATTGGTTAATTGCTCCATCCCAGCCTGATCGCGTGCGTCCGTGCCTTGATTCACAAGAACAGAAGCTGTTAGCCGACGAATCGCTCCGGCTGCCTTTACCACGTTGGTGGTCGATTTGCTGTTATCAAAGGAAATGGTGCTCTCGGTTTTGCTCTGTTGATTATTAGCCGAACTGACCCCTGTGGCGTTGGTGCTGGTATTAATGTTAACGGGGGTTCCCACAATCCCACCTGGGGAGGGCTTGGTAGTCCCGGTGATATCGATTTTTTCCATCACATTATTTGTCACAGATCCAGTGGGGTCAAAAACTTCCGAACTATGAGTCACTTGATCGTGATCAATTTCCGCACTCACGGTAACCCGAACCTGGTCCGGTCCCAGTACTCCGGTTAAAATACTCTCCACTTTCCCAGAAAGATAAAGCTCCAAGTTCCGACGAGCCGTCAGGCGGTTATTGGCCATAGCCCCGAACGACCCTCCCTCTTCATTGGCTGAAAGCGTATTCCCAAAATTGTCCACAACCGATACGTGATTGTGCTGCAAACCAGGCACCGAATTGGCCACCAAGAAGCGGATGGAATTGACTGCCTCAGAGTCAATCATTCCTTCCTGTTTCAAATTCACCATTACCGAAGCGGTTGGCTTCTTGTTATCATCCACAATCAGGCGAGTTTCGGGCATCACCACCATCACCCGGGCACTGTCCACACCGGAAATCATGGCAATACTGCGACCCAATTCACCCTCAATAGCACGCTTCTTGTTCACCTGCTGAACAAAATCCGACATGCTGATGGTGCTTTTCTCATCAAAGAGCTCATAACCCTTTCCGTCTCCAGAAGATTTTGGCAAACCTAGGCTTGCAAGCGTCATCCGCAAACTGTGCACTTTATCACTCGCCACCTTAATGCTGGTACCTCCCGCTCCTGCCTCATATTCAATACTGTTTTCCTCGAGGTGAGCCACCACATCTCCTGCGTCCTTAGGGTCCAACCCTCCATAAAGAAGCGCAAAATCGGTGCGACTGGTAAAAAACACCACCACAGCCAATGTAGCAGCCACGAGAAAACCGGAGGCGGCCACGGTCAGTTTCTGATTCAAACCCAATTGAGACCAGATGGTCATCAATTGTGCTCCTAATGCTCTAAGTTGTTCCATTCTCGATCCGTCGATTGGGGTTTATCTAATTAATAAAAATATCATATCTGCATGCGCATTAAATCCTGATACCCCTGTAACAGCTTATTGCGCACTTCCACCATCAGTTGGAAAGCCACGCCGGCTTCCTGCATGGCGATCATGGCCTGATGCAACGGCACATCCTTGCCTGAGAGCAGATCATTTACCGCTTGCGAAGAAGCAAGTTGTTTTTCATTAACCTCTCCCACAAATTGATTGAGCACATCCCCAAATCCTGAGCTCTGTACAGCCCCCGCAGCCTGTGTGGATTGGGCAGATTCCACCTGGCCCGTCCGGGCAACCTGCTGGATTTCCCGGGCCTGTTCCATCATGGCACGCTGCTGACGGTACATTTCCGCCAGCCCTTGAGTTGCCATGGGATTCATTTGGACTGGAACCATAATAGTGTGCTTTCAGTAAAGTTATTCATTAACCCTTGCCAATTGAAAGAGTTTGCAGCGCCATCTGACGCGCTGTCCGGATAATAGCCAGATTCGCCTCAGTAGCCCGTGAGGAAGTTATTAGGTCAGCCATCTCCTCATGTACGCTAACATTGGGAAATTTCACCATCCCCGATTCAGGATCCGCATCAGGATGACCGGGTTGATACACCTGCCGATATGGACGACTATCATTTTCAATTCCCGCCACACGTACCTCCTGCACAGCATTAGTGGCATCAAATTCATTTTTCAAAATCGTCTCAAAACGCACCACCTGCCGTTGATAGGGACCACCATCGGGAGTATTGGTGGTATTGGCATTAGCGATGTTCTGGGAAATGACCTCCATACGCACCTTCTCCGCCTGAATAGCAGAGGCAGCACTTTGAGCTCCCGGTAACAAGTTGAAACCTAACATATCCTATCCTCTATTGAGTGCGAATGGCCGACCGCAACTTGGTTAAAGAGCCGGTAATCATCTGGGTTTGCAGATGATGGGCTACCATGTTTTTCTGCAAATAGGTTAATTCCTTCTCAAGCTGTACTGAGTTTCCATCACGATTTTGAGCAACGGCAGTTTCGTCCACTGAAATAGTAGGCTTGAGTTGCCGTACCGACTTAACTCCACCATTCTCAATGGCCTGAGTAAGCTGAGTAGCAAATGCAGGAGCCACATCGACACGTTTATAGTTGGGCGTTTCGATATTCGCCAGATTGCTCGCTATCGCCTCTTGCCTGAGCACAGTGGCATCGAGCATCTTCTTCACGCCCTGATAGTTGGCACTGGCAAACATTCCGTCGATCATAGTCCGCGAGCAGCAATACCTGTGCCATTAGCCCTATATAGTGGCCAAAATCCCAATCATACCCAATAAAGACCATTTATTGGCATTTATTGCGAAAATTAAAACCCGTTCACCAAAATTTTTTACATTATTCAGGGACATTTTTTGCCTATAGTGAAAACAATGAAAAAATACTATTTTTGATGAAAATCATTTTTTGAGAAAAATTAAATAAACGTCAAATTGGCCCAGTATCTGCTGCCGGGAAGGCGACAAACCGTGTTCTGATTTGGCTAGAGCACGAAAAAACGAGGAAAAATGAATCTGCACCTGCGATTGGTAGTGCTGCTTGGTCTCGGGATACTTCTCGAAGTAGGCCTATTTGCTGCCTCGTCGGAAAAGGCGAGGGGAGCAGGCCAACAATGGGCAGAGCAGTGGTTGAGCAAAGCACGAACAAAACTCAACCCGGGCCGGCAGGTAAATCATAAGCCCAGTTTAACGCAGCCAGATTTGAACATTCGGACAACAGTTCCGAGGTATGAAAAACCACTGATCACCGGCCCTGTTTCACTCCTGATAAATCTCTCTGCGGAAACAACCTACCCCGCAAAAAATGACTTTAAGCGCTGGATCCGGGATGATGCCACCCCACTCATGAGGCAGCGACATCAAAAGATCATGCAGGATCTCATCGGATATTATCAGTCACGCGGCTACTCTTCCAAAATTGCTGAAGTATACGCATGGAAATTATTCCACGCAAAATCCGAGATATACTACCCGCTCGTATTCCGTGGCTCCCCAAACCTTAATGGGCTACCAAAAAACCAAACTCGCAACCCTTATGGAACCGGTTCACTGGAAAATGCTGCAGCTGATAATTACAACTTGGGATTGATTTGTCAAAAAATAGGGGAGTACGCACAAGCTGCCAATTTATACAAACAGGCAGCAGAAACTGGACACGCCCGGGCACAAGCCAGTCTGGCTTATTTGTATGAAACGGGTAAAGGCATACCGCGCAGCACTTCTCTGGCTGTCGAGTTCTACACCAAAGCTGCACGGCAAGGTCACGCCGTGGCACAATACAACTTGGGGCGTATCTACCAGAATGGTCTCCCTTTCGGGGAAAAACCAATCTCATCAAACCCCAAACAAGCTGAATTTTATCTGCAACGAGCAGCAGCACAGGGTATTATAAGTGCTTATCATCAACTCGGGATACTTTACTACAACTTTGGAGTTCAATTAACCGCCAAGTCCCTCACCGAAAAGGAATTCCAAGAGTGGGATGCCAATGATGACAAGGTAATTTCTCCACAAGAAAATCGACATCTCCGTGATGCTCATGACCATTTCATGCTCGCAGCACAACAGCAATATGGCCCTGCATTGCACGCTTTGGGCGTTATGTATCTGCAGGGGCATGGAGTGCCCCCAGACTCGAAAAAAGCAGTTCATTGGCTCAAACAAGCCACGGCTTACCCCCAGCCTGATTCATATTACAATCTAGCGCAGCTTTACGAAAATGGCCGAGGAACCGAAGTCAATCTCTCCCGAGCTTATATGCTTTACCGGCAGGCGGCAAAGATGGGTCATGCCCCGAGCCAATATAACATCGGCTTGTTCCATTATCAGGGCCGCAAGGCCGGTTCTTTGGTAAGCATCAATGTTCCTAAACCGTTTGCCTCCAAACACCCCGAAACCCGGATTATCGATGACATGGTGGCTCGTGATCCACGTCAGAACGCGGTTCTCTCGCATGCCTCCGCGCTTTATCGCAACACCGACCCAAGTGGACAGTTACAAACTCTTGATATTTTTGTGAACAAGGAGCACGCACAATTCACAGTGCAAGTGATACGGGAAATGTTGCCCGCTGATGCCCCCAACTCTACTCCCTCAATCACTCCTTTGGGAGGAGATGACCCTGTACAAGCCAGTGCCTGGTGGACTTTGGCCGCCGAGCAAAAACTGCAAGCCGCTCAGCAGGCTCTAGAGCTAGTAAATGGCGTGTTAACACCTGAGCAGGTTCACTTGGCCAAGGCTATCGCCGCTACGGAAAAAGCGCGGATGGTCAGCCCTGCATCCCCAATCCCGGCAGGCAAAGAACCAGGTCAACAACGTTACCAAGTCATTGACTGGAGCACTGGTTTTTTTGTGTCGCGCGACGGGTTTGTCATCACCGGCAAACACCTGTCCCTCAGTGGCAAACGCTTCCAGATCACCACGGAAAACGGCTCCTTCCCCGCTCAAGTTGTCCCTGTTAAAGGAGATCTCAACCATTATATGCTTCTGAAAGTTCTGGGTGAATATGATTTCCAAGCCTTATCGCTTGCTTCGAGTCACAGCACGCGTCTGCGTGAAGAGGTGCAAGTTCTGGGCTATCAAATGCCTGATCCGATTTCAAACAGACCACCTCACCCAGCTCAGGCCAATACGCACATAAAGGGAATTCTTGGAGCCCAAGCCGACCCACGCTTTTTTCATCTGCGGGAACCCATCTTGGGTGATCAGTTGTACCTCCGATTTGATAGCTATCTGGATGATGCTCAAACAAGAAACGAGGACTTTGGCGACAGTCGGGAGTCTCAGGCCGTGACAGATAAACAGATGACCAAGGAGGAAGCTCTCTCCAAATACCACCTAAGACTAATCAAGCTACAGTCCCTCACAGTGGAGCGCATTCGGGGAATCCTACGCTCCACACATTTACTTCTAGGTTCTACGGACATCAGTATCGGCTATCGTTTAAATAGTGAACTCTGGTATGATGCGGTTGGTCAGAAGTGGCTTCCCGAACCAGATCCCCAAAATCGAGCCCACCGCTTTCCGAAAGGGAGTTGGGTGGTTCTCGATAGTCGAAAGATTGTAATCGCACCTCTAAAAGACTATGTGGAGGAGAATCAAGCAATGATCCGTCTATCTGTTGCTCCTGAAGTTGTTTCCCATGACAATAAAACCCAACGCTTGAGTCAACTCGCCGAAAAAACACTCGATGAACGGGCAAGTGGTGCTCAAATCAACCCGCACCTGGAAAAACTTATCCTTGGCGCAAAAATTTCCGTGGTCAAAAGCGCAGGAGGAAGGACAAGCGGCTTTCGCGGAGCAGCATTAATGAACCGACGAGGTCAGGCTATCGGACTGTTTTTTCCGGGCATTCATGATCGATCCCCCGATGTTTTCAAAAATTTCAGTTCCTATCATCGCTATATGCTCAAAAGTGATCATTTGCTCGGTTATTTGAACCGGGCCCCCAATCTGAAGTACGAAACTAGTATGCCTGAGATCCCTCAAATGGTCTCAGCCAATCCTGCTCCCATAAACTCTGAAGCCTACTTGCTCGCCAAAGCACAGGCATCTATGGTATTAGTTGAAGTACTGGGCGACCGAGTGTTGGTTCCCTTGAAAGGAGGCGCAAAATGATCCGCCAAGGCACCTTTGCCACAGGATTGCTCGGGTTTACTCTTGTCATGTTGACCGGATTAGGCCTGGGAAACCAATGGGAGAAGACCCTGCTTAGTGCCACTATGGTGGCCCTGGCATTTGGCTTGATGGGGCGTTGGTGGATGGCCTTGTGGCTCCGAAGCATGATGGAAGCACATTCAGAGCAAACCGAACTTGAAGCCATTGCTGCCCAGAATACAGCCGCCTCAAAAACAGAACTGAAATCTGAAAACCAGAAGAAGCCATCGGACTCAAATTAATTTTTTAAGCTATGGCACAGGCTGCTGCACATCCAGAACAGAAACCCTCTCGGCAAGGAGGTAGACCAATTCAGGCAAAGGCAGCACGTGTCTATCAGAAGGCCAAGTTATCTGAAGCAACGGAAGATGAGTTGCTGGCAACCTACGCTCCTGTGATCAGCCAAATGGTTCATCGGTTTGTTCCGTTGGCCCGGGTAACAGTTGACATAGATGACCTAAAAAATATTGCCAGCTTATCTCTCATTCAAGCCGCCCATGGATATGATCCGGTAGCGGGCATGTCGTTTGAAAGCTATGCTCGTATGCGAATTCGGGGAGCAATTCTGGACGAAATACGAAAATCCCAACCGCTTTCGCGTACTGTGTACTCGCGCCGAAAAGAGCTTGAGAACACCATAGAATCCTTGCGAATAGAGCTAAATCGACAGCCTGAAGAAACCGAGATCGCTGCCCGTCTTGGCATGACAGTCGCAGGGTATCACACTTTATTGGATGAGCTGCGCCCGGTAATTTTTGTGCCACTCCACCAGATAATTGAGGGAGACGACGAATTTTCATATACCAATGATCAATCCACAGCGGATATAACGCAGGAAGATCCAGGTGAAGTAACGGGTCGGCGTGAATTGCACGTGCTCATCCGCGAGCGTATTGAACAGTTAAACCGACAGCAGCAAAAGGTACTTCTCCTGTTTTACTATGAAGGATTACGCATGAAAGATGTGGCCGAACTGATGAACATCAGTGAATCACGTGTATGTCAGATCAACACAGAAGCAGTATTATCACTGCGCAGTTATTTAAAAAGACAGGAACGAACAATTTAACTAAAAAAAGGTAAGGCAATGGTTGTAATTATAGGTTTTGTAATCATCTTTGGTGGAGTATCCGTAGGATTTGCCATGGCTGCTGGCGGGCATGGCTCCATGAACTTTGGGGCCATTGGCGGTCTCTTCCACCTAAACGAGTTTATCGCCCTAGGCGGAATGACGTTTGGATGTATGGTGGTGATGGCTCCCTTGAACATACTCAAGGGCGTAGTCAAACAAGGTTTGGGTACCCTGAAAGGGGCTCCTTTCAGCAAGGCAGATTACGAGGAACTCTTCCAGTGTATGTATGAGCTATTTCAGCTGGGCAGGAAAGGTGGCATGATTGCACTTGAAGAACATGTCATGAATC
>CAZAIZ010000042.1:0-9355 GCA_964485275.1 uncultured Pedosphaera sp. | reverse complement strand
TGCTTTATTGGAAGGGTAACGGAGTTCGCGCCCAAGAACAGGTTTATGATATGGGAAAAATCATTAAACGAACCATATGGAACCGAGAAGGCCAATTACTTTCAGTGATCCCTCCAGTCATTGAAACACCGACCCCAATTCAAACCACTAACCATCCTGCTATCATCACAAACAGCCCGATCGGAACAACCCAAACAAACAAAAGGCCTGTGCCCGGGCTCTTGCCCGCCAGAGGAAAGCTTTGGTTAATTGGGAACGCGGACGTCCCAACACCCCGAGAAGACATAGACAAGCGAATCGACCTTATTTATGCCAATAAGTATTATACAAACATTATTCAGGAATTTGGAAATCCGGATGAAGTTCTTCAAAACAAGATATACGTGTACCGGAACATGCGGGTTAACCATACAACCAAAGATGCAAAACACTCTCAGGTCCTTTTTCACTTCATCAACGGATACGTAACCCTCACCGAAACAAGGCCCTGATTAAGAATCTTGAGTAACTCACTTTCTGCTCAAGCCGATTCTCTTAGTGTTGAGCAGAATTGAACCTCCCAACCTACAATTAAATAGTTCCAAGATCCGAATGGTCATATTGTATTTTACAACCATGGACCGTAATTGAGCCCACCCCTTCCACAGACATTGCTGGTCATGAAGAGCTTGGGGGGAAAAGGGACACGATTATTGAAAAACAGAAAGGGTGTTCAGTTTTTCATCGTTATAAAAACAAGATAGAAAGCGTTAATCCACCTCCCTCATGGGGCATACAAACACGGGCGGTTACTGACAAGACGCAGCTGAATTGTGAAGTACTCTAGCTTGTTCAAACCCGCACCGTTGTATTGATTTCAAGCAATGAGGGCCATAATATCACTCCTTATAATGATTGGTTCGGCAATCCTGAACTCAGGCTGCTACACCACTGCCGATGACAAATCCAAGTTCACCCTTGTCCCTGGACGAACCGATTCTGTCGAAAGACGATATGACAAACCTGTGCCGGAAGTAATGGCTGCTGTCCGGACTGCTATTTCCGCGATGGGCACCATAACCGGGGAGGAAGCGACAAAAAATGTTATTACTGCGCGGATTAACACAAACTATGTTTGGATAAGGGTTACTCCGGACAAGCAGGCTCCTGAAGCGATCTCAGCCGTACGGTTTCAAGTCCGCACTCAGTCTTCTTGGCTAGTGGGAGGGCGCCAACCTGATCTTCAAACTGCCTCGGCAATCGCCGAGCAAACCACTCTGGCCCTAATCGCAGCCGCGAATCCGCAATCAAAAAACTAAACCATATCCTTGATTCTCGTGAGGCGATTTTTCGCTTCATCGCTAAAAGGCAAATCCGGGTAGCGCGCGATAATCTGCTGCAGACATTGCCGTGCTCCATCGACGTTGTTCTTCTTTAAATGCCAATCTGCCATCAGATTCAACCAACGCGATATATCCCGCGGTTGTTGGAATGGATTTGCAAAAAGCTTGTTCATTTCCGCCCAAGCTAAATCCGGCTTGCCATAGCGACCAAAATATACGCGAGCTAATTGTTCCCGGGTATGATTATCGAGTGGATGCTCGCCCAATTGTTTGAGACATTCAGATACAATCTCACTTGCATCTCTGGGATCATTCGAATCAATAGAAAACTCCATTCGGGCTAAACGCTGGGCACATGTCATTTCTATACCTGATTCAGGAAACCGGTCCCTTAAGGCAGTCAAGGTCTCCTTCATTGATAATTTGTCCCCCTTTTTTTGCTGCCAGTCGGCCAGCTGAAAAAGAGCCCTAGCCATTTGCCCTGGCTCATGTTGAGGCTGCGCGGCAATGCATAAGAGCGTGCCTTCAGCAGAGGGAAAGTCGCGCAGTGATTCCATTTGAATTTGGGCCTTCAGCATTTGACCTTCGAAATCACAGGGAAATTTTGCCAGCTCATCGTCAATCAAATCTATCGCCAACATGGCCTTTCCCTGTCGCCACTTGGCTTCAGCTATTGAGTATAATGGCTTGGCTTCAATCTTCTCACCTCCTCCCAAAAGCGAATTAATCGCGTTGCCTCCAAGAAAGTCCATCAAGGGCCCCACCCAGAGCATCCCAACTAAAACCATCGGTGCAATCATTAGTAATACGCCAATTTTTCCACCACCACCCAACATCCAAGCCCCAATTAACAATAATACACTAATGGCGATTTTAATGATGAGAGGTCCAACGGGATTCTCTTCCCAAGCACCTGCCTTTTCACGCTTACTTCGCAGGTGGATATTTAAAGCGAAGATTGCTATAGCCCCCACTCCCCATAACAAGCACAACCACATTAATCGCTTTTTTTCTGGTTAGGATACGGTTTCAAGTCAAAAACAATGGAAGTTCGTGTGTTCGTCTGCTCATTACGCATCTCCATTTCCTTGAGATGCCACTGACCATCAATCTTTTTGAAGGATTTGGGTTCAAATATCTTTAGGAGCTTACCCTTCCGGTCAAACAGTTCAGCTCGAACAATCCCCATTGAATCCTCGTCCACCCAGCTGATAACCTTGCTATAATTGCCCTCGAAACCCTTTCCAGGGCGACTGATCAACACGCTACAAAGCTCACCACGACGCAATTTTCTTTCGATAACGCTTTGATGCGACCAACGAAGCATTTCCAGTCCAAGATCAAACAACCAAAAATCAGAACCCGCAAAAGGCATCATAGTTTGTTTCCCATCCAGCCTTTCACTTTTACTGTCGGCCTCAGCCCACTCGTACAGTGTATTCCTGCCAATTTGCTGTTTAATTGTTAAGACCCCCTCACCAATAGCGTATTCATTCACCATAGTCGCTCCCACAGCAAATGCGCGAAACTTTATTGGTACAGATTTGCGTCTACCTTTCGCAGGACGAATCCGTAATTGTCCCATTTCATTAATCGCTCCGGTAGGTCGCAATGCCTGCATATACAATGCCATTTGGGCTCCATATTTCCTTTGTAGAGCTGTGTCTTCAATAACTTGAATCGCCTTTGCATCAGGATCATTAATGATGTGGTCGGGCTTAACGGCACCCTGAGCAACGATAGAAACACCAAGAACTAAGAATATTGTAAGGAAGTACATTTCGGCGATGTCTTCGGCAACTTAAAAGCCAAATCAAGTAGTCGCAAGGGTGGGTTTTTTTATGTGTGTCAATCGATAGGACTCATTGCCTATTGGTGTGTCGTTTTGGCACTCTGTCGCACGTCTGTTGACTACATTATAGGTTTATCCCCGAGTTTTTAACAATGTATTATGTGGCATTCTGTTTGCTTTAGACAACAAACCGTTCTGTGTATTGGCACAGGCGAAAGGAATTTTATGGGTAAGATTTTAGGTATTGATTTAGGCACCACCAACTCCTGCATGGCCGTTATTGAAGCCGGCGAGGCGACGGTTCTTGAGAATTCGGAAGGCAAACGCACTACTCCCTCAGTAGTAGCATTTGCCAAAAATGGCGAGAGGCTTGTAGGCGATGCTGCCAAACGGCAGGCCGTTACTAACCCTGCTAACACGATTTATTCAGCAAAAAGATTTATTGGCCGGAAGTTTTCAGAGGTAGGCGAGGAATCCAAGAGGATGCCCTATAAGATAGTATCTGGAAACAATAATGATGCAGCCATTGAAGTGAACGTAGACGGTGAAGCGAAGATCTATAGCCCGCAGGAAATAGCTTCCATGATTCTCGCCAAGCTAAAGGCCGATGCAGAGATGCGTCTTGGCGAAACGATCACACAGACCGTGATCACTGTCCCTGCCTATTTTAATGATACCCAGCGACAAGCTACTAAGGATGCAGGCTCAATAGCTGGCTTGGAGGTATTGCGCATCATCAACGAACCCACTGCTGCTTCATTAGCCTACGGTTTGGACAAAAAGAATGACGAAAAAATTGCCGTTTATGATTTAGGTGGAGGTACTTTTGATATTTCCATTCTTGAGATCGGTGATCAAGTATTTCAAGTTAAAGCCACTAATGGGGATACTCATCTTGGTGGTGATGATTGGGATAATGCCATTATTGATTGGGTCGTTGGCGAGTTCAAATCTGACTCGGACATGGATCTGAGCGGTCAACCCGATGCCATGCAGCGGATCAAGGAGGAAGCTGAGAAAGCTAAAATATCTCTTTCCAGTTCACAAAATTACGAAATAAGCCTGCCCTTTATCACCGCCGACCAGTCTGGTCCCAAGCATATAAAGGTTGAGCTCACGCGCGCGAAATTGGAGCAACTTACAGATAGCCTTTTTGAACGCACCACAGCTCCTGTAAAAGCCTGCCTCAAGGATGCTGGCCTCAATTCGGGCGAAATTGATGAACTGGTCCTTGTGGGTGGTATGACCAGGATGCCTCGAGTTGTGGAAACGGCCAATGCACTTCTTGGCAAGCAACCCAATCAAGGCGTAAATCCTGATGAAGTAGTGGCAATCGGTGCTGCCATTCAAGGGGGTGTCCTTAACAAGGAGGAAGGACTGGACAGTGTATTGCTTCTGGATGTGACCCCTCTCTCTTTAGGCATTGAGACAGAGGGCGGTATCTTCACCAAACTCATAGAGCGAAACACGACCGTTCCAGCCAAGAAGTCCAACATATTTTCCACCGCAGCCGACAATCAGCCGGGCGTTGATGTCCAGGTTTTCCAGGGCGAACGCCCTATGGCAAACGATAATAAAAAACTGGGTAATTTTAAGCTAGATGGCATTGACCCAGCCCCTCGCGGAATGCCTCAAATTGAGGTGAGTTTTGATATTGATGCAAACGGGATTCTACACGTTAGCGCAAAGGACAAGAAAACAGGCAAGGAGCAGAAGATTACCATCAAGGATTCCAGTGGACTTTCCGAAGACGAGATAGAGCAAATGAAGAAAGAAGCCGAGGAAAACGCCGAGGCAGACAAAAAACGCCAGGAACAAGTCGAAGCGAGGAATGAAGCGGATACGGCCGCTTACGCAGCAGAAAAGTTTCTTAAGGAGAACGGGGAGAAACTTTCCGATGACACCAAGAGCAAATTAGAAAAATCTAACGAAGAGCTGAAGGAGAAACTTCAAGGCGATGACCTGGAAGCAATTAACAGCGCTAAGGATAGCCTGAATGAGGCTATGCAAGCTGCTGCTGGCGAAGCCTATCAGGCAACCACCGAAGAAGACGGTGAATCCAAAACTAGCACCACAGCTGATGAGGACTCTTCCAAAAAAGACGAAGGGCCAGTAGTTGAGGCTGAGGTTGTGGATGAAGATAAGAAATAAATTTAACCCAGGCGACCGCCATGGGTTCTCACTCAAAAAAAACCTAACAAACAAACCAAAACAGAAACAAAAAAATGGCTAAACCCAAAATCAAGCCTCTCGGCGACCGCGTGCTCGTGGAACCTGCCGAAGAAGCCGAAGTAAAAAAAGGCGGAATCATCATCCCCGATTCCGCAAAAGAAAAACCGCAGGAAAGCAAAGTCATCGCGCTGGGCACCGGCAAGACTGATGATAATGGCAAAAAAGTTGCCTTTGAGGTCAAGGTCGGTGACATCGTTTTGACCAACAAATACGGCGGTACCGAAATCAAGATCGATGACGTGGAATATAAAATCCTTAATCAGGACGACATTCTCGCGGTAGTCGGCTAAACCCAATAATTTAAATAAAATAATATTATGTCAGCCAAACAACTCGTATTCGACGAAAAGGCACGCCAGAACATCCTTCGTGGTGTCGAAAAACTGGCCAAAGCCGTCAAGGTAACCCTCGGTCCCAAAGGCCGTAACGTGCTCATCGACAAAAAGTTCGGTTCCCCCACTGCCACCAAGGATGGTGTCACCGTGGCAAAGGAAATTGAACTGGAATGCCCCTATGAAAATATGGGAGCGCAAATGGTTCGTGAAACCGCCAGTAAAACCAGCGACGTAGCTGGTGATGGAACCACAACCGCAACCGTACTAGCTGAAGCAATCTATCGTGAAGGCCTGCGCAGCGTAACCGCTGGTGCCAGTCCGATCCACATCCAACGCGGTGTGCAAAAGGCAGTAGACTCAGCCATCGCTCAACTGGCAAAAATCTCCCAGAAGGTTACCAGTAAAGATGAAATTCAACAGGTTGCGACCGTTTCAGCCAACTGGGAATCAAGCATCGGCGAAATCATTGCAGATGCCATGGACCAAGTCGGCAAGGACGGCACCATTACCGTGGAAGAAGCCCGATCCATCGAAACAACCCTCGAGGTTGTGGAAGGCATGCAGTTTGACAAGGGATATCTTTCGCCATACTTCATGACTGATGCCGATAGCCAAGAGTGTAAACTTGAGGACGCCTACGTGCTGCTCTACGAGAAAAAGATCAGTAGCTTGAAGGATATTCAACCCATCCTTGAAAAAGTAGTAGCTGCCGGCAATAAGCCACTACTGCTTGTCGCTGAAGATATCGAAGGTGAAGCCCTTGCCACACTCGTGGTGAACCGCATCCGCGGGACACTGAAGATCTGTGCGGTAAAAGCCCCAGGCTTTGGCGACCGTAGGAAAGCCATGATGGAGGACATTGCCATCCTTACCGGCGGGAAATTCATCACTGAGGATCTCGGATTAAAGCTGGAAGGTATTGAAATCAGTGACCTCGGCACGGCGGCAAATATTGTTGTTGAAAAGGAGAACACCATCCTGATTGATGGCGGCGGCAAAGCCAAAGAGATCAAGGGCCGAATCGACCAAATTCGCCGACAAATCGAGGAAACCACCAGCGATTATGACCGTGAGAAGCTTCAGGAGCGCCTCGCCAAACTCGCGGGCGGTGTAGCCGTAATTAACGTAGGTGCTGCAACCGAGTCGGAAATGAAAGAGAAAAAGGCTCGTGTCGAAGATGCCCTGCACGCAACTCGTGCCGCGGTTGAAGAAGGTATTGTAGCCGGCGGTGGTGTCGCCCTACTCCGAACCATCCCAGCAATTGAGAAACTCAAGCTGGATGGAGATGAGCAAATTGGTGTCGATATTGTACGCAACGCCGTAGAATCTCCGCTCCGTGCATTGACCAGCAATGCCGGGGTAGAGGGTGCTGTTGTTGTGCAAGAGGTTCTCAGCAAAAAAGGAACCGTTGGTTACGATGTAGCTGCCGACAAATACACCGACCTCATCAAGGCCGGTGTAGTGGACCCAGCGAAGGTAACACGCTCGGCATTGCAGAACGCATCCTCCATTGCCGCATTACTGCTCACTACAGAGTGCTTGATAACCGATGTACCCGAAGAGGAAAAACCTGCTCCGGATCACGGTCACGACCACATGTAAGGTATATATAATATTCCATTCACAAGAGCCGACCTTTAATGGTCGGCTCTTTTTTGTTGACCCGATATCTCAATTATAAAAATTGTTATTTTTTACAGTACCCATGGCATGACCCATTCGGATAAGATGTGGCCCATGAAATCACATCGCCTACTTAAGGATGTTTTTAAGGATAGGTCCGTGCAACACGTTGCCGAGGAAATGCGCCTCTCGCCTTCCACAGTCTACAAGTGGGCCGAATCACCCGACACAGGATCAGCCAGTGGTATCCCAAACCCACTGGACCGCGCATTGGCACTGATTGAAGCGTCTGGAGATCCCAGGGTTATACGTTGGTTATGCGAACAAACTGGCGGATTTTTTGTAGAGAACTCTAACCCAGCCAGTAACAAAGAACCCCTACAGCGCCTTGCACCGGCCACCAGCTTGGTAGTTAAAAAATTTGCCGACCTGCTTTCGACTGTTGCGGAAGCTGCGGCCGATTCCAAAATTAGCGGCAAGGAAGCACAGCATATTCGCGCGGAATGGGAGAAACTGAAGCGTGCTGCTGAAGGTTATGTCAAATGCTGTGAAGGAGGTAATTTCAAGCAATTAAACAAAGATCTTAAACAAGACTAAAACATCCGACCTCACATAAGAATCTGTGTGAATCCTTCATGTCTTGATGAAGGCAAACCTGCCAGCCTCGCTCACGGCCAGCTGCACAATTTTCAGGCAAATCATCAAGGTACGCAATTTCACCGCCAGTAAAGCCTGAGCATTCTTCGAGTGCCTCATAGATTTTTGCTTCCGGCTTAAGTGCCCCCACTTCATATGAAAGAATGTGACCCTTAAATTTTGGCCAAAAGTCATATGTGCGGGCAATATAGCGCACCGCCATTTCGTTGGTATTGGAGAAAGTTAAGGTGGGAATTCCCGACTGGGCTATCTGCCTGTGTATATCAATCATCCCAGAAATCGGGGTAAAAATATCTTCAAATAACGCGGCGAAATCCGTCTCATTTCCCTCAAAACCTGTTTCTCCCTTTATCTGCTCAAAAAACTTTGAGGAACTTAACCCGCCGGACTCGTACCTAGCAAGCAAGGGCGACTGATTTAAATAATTGTTGAGCTCAACCTCACCCCACCGGGTTTGCGGAGCCAATTTTTGAACGAGAATTGAATAGTCAAAGTCCAGCAACACTTTGCCTATATCAAAGGCTACGACCTTGATCATTGAACTTCTCGCCGTCCTTCTAGGGCATGAACAAGGGTGAGATCATCCGCGTACTCCAATCCACTGCCCGCCGGCAATCCGTGAGCAATCCGGCTTACAGTAACTCCATTATCCTTCAAGCGCAGTGCCAAATAGTTGCTGGTGGCTTCGCCTTCAACATCAGTACCCAAAGCGAGAATAATCTCCTCCACCCCTTTCAAACGTGATTCGAGTTCGGCTATGCGAAGATCTTCCGGCTCCACACCATTTAAAGGGGAAATTTTCCCCCCCAACACATGAAACAGTCCCTTGAAAGCCCCTGATTTGTCAACATTGATCACGTCCACTGCCGTTTCCACAACGCATAAGGTATGTGTCTCACGTTCACTGTCACTGCACAATCCGCAAGGCTGTGATTCGGTCAACGAACCGCATATTTCACAAAATCCAATTCGTTCCCTTGCTTCCAGAAGAGATTCAGCCAATTGCTTTACCTGCCCTGATTCACTCTGAACCAAAAAGAGCGCCAATCTCTCGGCGGAACGGGGTCCGATTCCCGGCAATTGCCCAAGCGAGGAAATCAATCTTGTAATCGGATCCGGCAGGGGTGCCATATTTTATCCCATTCCCGGCAGCCCAAAACCGGAAGTCACCTTGCCCATCTCCTCTGCCTGAATCTTTTGCCCTTCCTCCATGGCATTGTTAACCGCAAGCAAAACCATATCTTCCAGCGAGTCTACTTCCTCCGGATCCACTGCTTCCGGATCAATTTTGAGTGACTTAATTATACCTTTACAGGTTGCCACCACCTTCACTGCTCCGCCTCCACTGCTCGCCTCCACAGTACGCTCAGCAAGGGCTGCCTCCACTTCCTGTG